>JBEBHM010000553.1:0-5935 GCA_040080875.1 Pirellula sp. | reverse complement strand
AGCATCACAAAAAACAGCGACAGAATCCACCATAGCTGTGTCGGTGGTGGCTCGATACGGAGCAAGTAAAGCGGAATCGCGAAAAGACAAATCGACCAGATCGCAACGACGCATGACCAAGGTGCTTGACGAAAATTCCTTCTTGCGCTCCTGACATCGAACACCGACAAAAATTTCATGTCGCGTGCCAATTGAATTTGCAGAAACGGCAGGAGTGACAACACCCAGATCATCGCAACCGCACCGAGCAATCCCAAGGCTCCCGCCCCTTGTCCTTTGACCGACAGTCCAAGCACGATCAAGCTGGCTGGTACCAGCAACCAAACAATCGCTCCCACCGAGGCAAAGAATCCAATCCAAAGCAGCTGTGGCAAACGAAGCGAAGTGACGAAGGTCCAGAGCCTATCTTCTGCGTCTCGCCAAAACGACCAACGAAATAAACTCTTGATGGCGTAAACGGGCGCAGGCCAAAGAAAATGTCGCAGCTTGCCCCCGCGAAAAATGGCCCAAAGCAACCACAGGATCCATACGATGGAAAGGACGCGCGCAACAAGCCGCAATCGGCCTGCGATCGGGCTACCACTTTCGATCAATTCACCCGTGTAAGCCAGATCGGTTACCAGCCAGACTGGCAGCCAACTCACAAATGCACAAGCAAATAACACCAGCAATTGACCAGCCGTACTTGCACCTGGAAAGCATTGACGCAGCGGAATCCCACGCGACTTTCGGGCCGCACTCTCCAGCATGTAACCGAGACTGGCAAATTGCAAAATTGGAATCGTCGCCACAACGCCGAGCAATACCACCAAACTCAATGCGTTCCAAGCCGCTCGCGCTGTACACCGTAGCCATGAAAACATCGTAACGATTGCATTCTCCTAGTGCATCTTCATGGCTAACATTTGGGGTAGTGGAGGTTGTTAAACCTCCTGGATGAAAGGGATCTTTTTTGATCAAAGGGATCTTTCACAAGATCCACTACCTTCAGGCATTAAAGATCCACTACCTTCAACCATTAAAAATCCACCACCTTCAACTCCAAATAAGGAATGTAGTCGCATTTGTAGTCGCCTGCTTACTTTTGTCGATTATAGCCGTCGTAAGTGTATTCGACGCGGAACAACGCATCTTGGGAATAGGGAAATCGTTTTTCACTCAGACCTCCTGTTGCAACATTCCGATATAATCGGATCGATATGCCTGTCGAGTCTAGATCATCTGTCATGCCTGCAAAACTTCATGCCACTGAAACTTCTGATTCTTTTCCTGTCGTTGTTTGGGCAATCCCAGACTGACAATTCATCGCTCCAGTTGCGTATTAAAACGCTGGCAGCCGCGATGGATTCCGTTCGAAAAGCTTATCGAGACGATTTTCAAAAACTGTCAACATCCGATGCCGTTGAGAACTGGTATGCGAATCTTCCACATTGGCCCGAGCCTGCCGAGTCTTCGTTGGTTGCTTATTTTCCCATGGGCGAGTCGGCGAGCACGGAGTCAGTGAGGGGTGGCACATTGAAGTCCCTCGCCAATCGAGTGGATGCCGATTTGCCTGGCAAAGGCGAACGCGAGACGATTGCGACTAAACAGGACGGCTCGCATTCGGCGGTCATTCTGGAGGGCAACAACGCACTTCTTTTTCCTGGCGTCGGGGCATTCCATTGGACCGATGAATTCACCATTGCCTTTGAGATCAAGCTGCCTAAGTCCTTCCAACACGCGGTTGTGCTCTGTCGTACCACTTCTGGACAGCCGAGTGTTCGAGGTTATGAACTTGTTATCGACGAAGGTAGTTTTTGCCTCGCACTCAACGGCGGAGGACCGAGCAACGCGATTCGAATCCGTTGCCGAGACCGCTTGCCAGCCGATCGATGGATTCAGGTAGCGTTGGTGTATAGCGGCTCAAAGTCCGCTGACGAAACGTTTGTGTACGTCGATGGAAAACGCTGTGACTCCACCATCGAACGAGATTCGTTGCAGCAGGATTTTTTCATAGACGCAAGTACTCCGATGGCGATTGGGGGGCAAGCGATCGGGCAAAGCCCTGTGGGCGCGTTGGTCGATCGTTTGCAAGTGTATAACTCCGCCCTTACACCCATCGAGATCGCTTCTATCGCAACCGATGCCGCTTTTTTGACTTGGGGGGAACTAACCGATCCGCAAAAAGTCCAATGGCGTGAACACTATGCACGACGAGCCGATCCGCAGTGCAGGTATCATATCGAGAGTTTTCAGCACTATTTTAAGTCCATGTCGAATCTATTGCAAAATGCTCGGGAGTGAATGGCGGAGCATGATTGATTCCAGTGTTCGGCGCATCCAGGTTTTCTCAGAACCGCATATTTCCACGACTATATGGCTGACGCAGTTGCGTTGGATCGCGGTGGCAGGACAGCTCTTGGTGATTGGATTTGTTTGGTTTGTCTTGCGTGTGCCGCTGCCTATTGTTCCGATGTTTATACTAGTCGCCGTCACCGCCGCGAGCAACACGGCGCTCTGGCTATGGGCCAAGCAGTTGCAACGCGAGTCGAGTATGAACCCACGACTCACGAACGTTGCAAGACGCGATGCGAAACCAAACTACGACGACGACTCCATTGGTGTCCGGGCCATTGGAGTTTTGCTCGCGGTTGACGTCATAACGCTTTCTGCATTGTTGTATTGTTCGGGCGGAGCGGCCAATCCCTTTACCTTCTTTTATTTTGCGAACATTGCGATCGCGGGCATGATCCTTCCACGCATTTGGGCATGGGGCATTTCATTGCTGACAATACTGGGTTGCTTAGTTTTGTTGAATCGAGCATTTACGCTTGAGGTTTTCGAACAGTCCGCGCTCTCTCCCCAGGCGGAATGGGGAATTACCAAGTTTGCATTCCTGATCGCGTTTGCCACCTGCTGTGCGGTGGTGACTTATTTTGTATCGATGCTCGCAATGGAGCTTCGTTTTCGCGAGACCGAACTGGCACAAGTCGAACAACAAAGAGAACGATCACAACGCCTTGAAGCACTGGCAACGCTGGCCGCGGGAGCAGGGCATGAGTTGGCTTCGCCGCTTTCGACCATTGCCGTAGTTGCTAAAGAACTTTCACGCAACCTGGACAAAACCGACGCACCTCCCTCGGTTCGTCGCGACGTCGATCTTATCCGCCAAGAATTGAATCGATGCAAAGAGATTTTGCATCGAATGAAGAGTGGTGCAGGCGAAGCCGCGGCAGAGAATATGCATCCCGTTTCAATCCGAGAAATCGTCAACGAAACCGTCACTGCAATGCGAGAACCGCAACGCGTGGACGTGGTGATGCCTCCCGAGATGGAAAAACGTCAAGGGCTACTACCCAAGCAAGCACTTTCGCAAGCGCTCCGCAATCTATTGCAGAATGGCTTGGATGCCTCGAAGCTCGATCAACATGTCCAACTGCACGTCATGGCCGTGGACAAGGATGGAAGTTCAACCGAGGATGTCTGGTTGTTTACGATTACCGACCAAGGCGCCGGAATGAGTGACGAGGTTCAACGAAGAATTGGCGAGCCTTTTTTCACCACCAAGGATGTCGGGCAAGGGATGGGGTTGGGGGTTTTTTTGACTCGTAACGTAATTCAAGGCCTTGGCGGAGAACTTCGTTTCGAACCTACCCCAGCCGGCGGCACGATTTGCCGCGTAACGCTGCCGATTCGAGAGTAGAGCACCAGAAAAGAGCGATTGTCCCCAATTGCTCCCATGCGCTTTGTTCAGTACGAAATTTGTGTGGCACGCTCTGAGGGCTTTGCGAAGGGGGACTTTGCGAAGGGCGTGGTAAATCTCAAGTGGGCCCCACACCCATCGAGGGCTCTGGACGTGCCACGCAACGTTCCGATCCCCGTTTATCCAATTGAGAAAGCACTAGAACGGTTGGGACAATCGTTCTGCTCTATCCCAATTGGTCTAGGAAATTATCAAGCGCGGCGGAGACTTTTTCATCGGTATCGTAGTTGCCTTGAGCGATCGCTTCGCGAAGGCTGGCAACTTTTTCGGCGCGAAACGTCTCGCCGCTTGCATTCGCATTACCGACACTTAATGCTTCCGGAGAAAGCTCGAGCTTGTCGATTGGAGTGGTTGCAATGGGCTGAGCCGGTGACGCCACGGCGTTGGATGCGTTGACTCTAGCAGCAGGTCGAGCGGAATCGACGCCCGACACCGAGAAATTACCAGAAATTTGCATGTAATTATTTCCCCTGTTCAAATAGGACACCTGGCTCGATCATTCCGATGATCGTGAAGTAACTGGACTGCTACCATGCTGACAAGTCGAGAATCGGTTCTCGTGCTCGATCCCTTTTGCATCGCAGTCCATGTCACAAATGAGTCCGTCAAAAAACACAGGTCATGCGACTTTGCGAAGAAGCTGCTTTCGAGCGAAAGCGTACCTGACTATCGGATTTGACGAACCAAAAAAACTAGCGAATCCTATCTCGTTCCTTGTGTGATGAATGGTTAAGCAGCAACGCTCTCATCAAGCTTGCTGCATACTCCCAACGCAACGATTGCGTTTGGAATAATCCAGTTCCATATCCAGTTGCAATTAGTGTACCAACCATAGCACGGTCTTGATTTTGATTGCGCCATTCTTGGGTCGCCTGCATTGCATCCAGCTCTGCACCCCGCTTGCTGTCATCCGTCGACGCAAGCAAAGTCATGCAGCGAAACAAGTTATACTTTGCAAGCCCAGCGTTCCACAAGACGGAATCCTGTTCCAGGCAACTTCTGGATGAATGACATCAATTGTGGCTAAGAATCGTTGGCTCTGAATCTACCATCCCTTTTTTGGGTTGCTTACAACGAAGATTGTAGTCCTTTGAAAAAAACTCCGAATCGCGGTTGACCTGCAATCGGGGTTGCCTCTATCTTAAGCCCATCGACGCAAACACTCGATCTGTGACGTGGATTTCGATGAGCGATCATTGGAATCACGCCACGGCAAAAACACACGGAAGTGTTGTTGCCTGGTGAAAGCTTCACAGATTTTTGCGGGTAGTGCAAACGGATGTTGTCATTGCCCGCTCGAATCCATTGCTCCCGGAATAGTAGCAAAGGTCCTCAGCCCCCCTGGGACTCGTTCACTTCCGGGAGCATTTTTTTTGCCTTTATTCAAATTTCCAACCCAAGTCTGCGATCCTGCACACACAGTTCACAATGTCGCAATGCATGTCCTCGTTCTTTTCCGCTCGTTCTTTTCCGAGCGTCAGCTTGTAGCGTATCTGTTACACGTCGTCTTGATAGTCGCCTCGTTCACTGGCCACCTCGAGCAACGTCCGATAGACACGGTTATTGGGAAAGAAGGGAGCTCGGAATAGCCATCATTGGGTTCCTCGGCGACCCGCGAACTACTTACCGACACTCTGGTTTACTAAATCACGCAATTCCTCAACGTAATGGCTCGCGATACGAAGCGGTGCAGATGGAGACGCTCGATACGGCAAACCGGCGTTGGGTGAATACCATTGTCGCGGTGCAATCTTATCGAGTTTTGTTTTTGCTGCCGCAAAGTCCCCGTTGCGATAATCCGTCAAAGCGGCGCGCCAGTCGACCGTCGTTGGACCAGCGTCGGGAACAATCCCATGCAGACGCACGAAGTCCAAAATCTTTGGTAGCGGAACTGCGAGGTTGATGTTGTTTCGGCTGTCGAGTACGGATTGAACCAATGCTTGCTTAAACGCTTTTTTATCGTTATTGGTTTGGCGGTCGCGATCGCGTTGGACAAAGATGAACGACTGGTTCATTCCCGCAACCGATCCGTCTTCGAGAATTACCGGACCTCCGCTGGCACCGCATCGAATATTCGCGCTTACGGCCATCATTTTATCGTCCAAACCCCTCAGCAATATATTCGATTTCAATCGTTCATTAAATGACAGTTCGCGACCCTTTGGAATGGAGACAATGCGCCCCCCTTGGAGG
>JBEBHM010000552.1:0-5936 GCA_040080875.1 Pirellula sp. | reverse complement strand
CGAATCGAGAGCCTCGATGAGGGAGTCGCTTATTCGCATGTTGGCAATTGCGCATCGCGAGCGGCTCGATGTGGCGCCGTTGGTCGAAAATCTTGCACGTGAACATGCGGGCATATACGGGCAGCAGTTGCGGCAGCTTGCAACTCGCCTGAGGGAGGGTACTCCCCTGGTCGCTTCGCTTGAGCAGACTCCGGAGGCACTCAGTGACGACCAAGTATTGGCCATTCGATTTGCAACACAGACGGGCACTCTTTCCGAAACGTATCAACAACTATTGACGACAGGTCAATCAACTCCGGAGGACGAAAACGGCCTGCGAGGTATGTCTGCGTACTGGACTGTATTGGGCCTAGCGATACTTGGAGTTACAGCGTATCTCGTGCTGAGAACTTTGCCGATGTTTCGGTCCATCTCTCGCGAGTTCGGAATGGAATTGCCGACCACACTCAGAATGTTTACTCGTCTGCTCGATGTCCTATGGAATGAACTGTTCTACATTGCCATTGCTGCATGCTGCGTCGGTTACATTTTGTATTCGCCGAGAGCTAGACGGATTATTCGAAAGTGGTTCGCGGCCGTTTTCGTTCAACCGATCGCGAGGGCTTCCTTGACGCCGGTGATGCGTTTGTTAGCCGTCGCATTGAATGCAGGCAGGCCAGTCTCAAGCTCACTCTCGGCGTTGGCCAAGTACCATCACCACAAAGATGTGCGGCAACGATTGTTGCTTGCTCGGAACGAAATCGAACAAGGGGTAGATGAATGGCAGAGCCTAGCCGACGCAGGATTATTAACTCGCGAAGAGTCACTATCGATCGCCATGCTCCCTGACAAGTCGTCGCGGGCTTGGTTCTTGCAAACACTCTCGGATGAAAAGGACTTCGCGAGTCACCGAAGGAAGTCCATCGCGCTCGCGATGGTCCACCCTGCCATCATGCTAACGTTTGGTGCAGTGGTGTTATTCATTTCGGTAGCGTTCTTTGGCTTTAACATTCATTTGATCGACGTCCTTAGTTGACCAACGCCGCCACGATCTCGTCATTGCCTAGATCGAATCAAAACTCTCAATTGACCTTTGAGCTTGTACCAACATGAAAAATCATTATTCGAACAGACTTCGGCAAGGTGTCTCCGCAACGGAGGTACTCGTCGCCGCATCGTTGCTTTTGGGGGTTATTGGCATGGTCGCGAACTTAGGCAGTCGGACCAAACGAATGATTCGCTCGACCCATCAGTATCAGATCGCAACTCAAGAGCTGACAAATCAACTTGAGATCCTTACAAGCCTTCCGGTCGACCAAGTTCCCAAGGCAATCTCACAAATCCGTCTGTCAGCCGAAGCCCTCGAGTATTTACCGGACGCAGAAATCATAGCAAATATCGTCGAGGATCCCGACGGTCGGCGGGTTGTTATGTCGATCGCCATGGGAAGAAATCAGCAGGCAGTTCCCCTTGAAATGGTGGCATGGCTAAACGGTCCGACCAAGGCCGAAGCCGAAACGTCCCTAGGGTCCAAGGACAACAAGCTAGATTCATTGCAAATCACGGAGGTGTCGCTGTGAAGATCCAAAACAGAGCGGGCAAATCTGCGAAACGCCGACGCGGGGGCTTGCTCATCCAAGTAACCTTGTGCATGGTGGCTGGCAGTTCGATCATTGTCCTGGCCATCTCTCTGGTCCATCAAGCTTTTCGTTTCGCATCGGATTCTCGCAATCAATCTGATCAAAATCGAACTTTGTGTTTAATCGCAAAACAGTTCCGCGAAGACCTTCGCCAAACAACACAAATAGATGTGGTGGGAGTGGATAGACTCCAGTCGCGATATCCCGATGGCTCAAGGTCGGAGTATCTGATCGAGAACCAGCGAATTTCTTGGGAGTTTACCAATTCGGCGAACTTGGCGAACTTGGCTCGTCGTGAGAGTTTTGTTCTCAACGACGACGCCACGCTGAGTTTTCAAAAATTGGTCGAACCTGAATGCGTCGTCATCCAAATCGCAACCAAGCCAAAATTCGAGGGGCAGCCAGTTAAAAACTTGTTGCATGTGGTGGTCCCGATTCAAAAGCACGCGGCGTCGGGAGTACGTCCGTGGGACATGTCACTGACCAAGGAGACTCCATGAGAATGTCCAATGCGAATGGTCGGCAAGGTACGGTGCTGGTTTGCGTTTTAGCTTGCTTGTGCACGGTAACCGTCGTAATGATTGCCACGGTGCAATCATCATTACGAAACAGACAGGATGTTCGCACCTACCGACGAATGCAGCAAATCGAGTTCATGTGCGAGGCGGGTGCTTTGAGGGCCAGAGACAATCTCGCACGTCAGAGCTCTTATTCGGGCGAGGCATGGACTCCAGCGCTAAAGACGATGTCAAATGAACAAGCCACCATCGAAATTAAGTGCACGCCCAACGAGGATAACTCAACTCAACAGTGTATTGTGACGGCACGCTTAACTGAGTCCGGCACATTGACCAATCCAATCCAACGAACACGGTACTTCACGATTCAACAAAATCCATTTAAGGAACCCAAGTAATGCATCACACGATTCCAACTTCTTCACGACATCCACGAAACACTAGCGGCTTTACGCTGGTCGAGCTCTTGGTGGTGGTCGCTATCATCGGTATTCTGGTCGGGTTATTACTGCCTGCAGTTCAAGCGGCAAGAGAAGCCGCCCGTCGCTGTCAGTGCACCAACAATTTGGCACAGCTAGGTATTGCAGTTCATAATCACGAGTTCGCTTATGAGCGATTGCCTGCCGGTGTCATCAATCCGACTGGACCGATTCGGAACGAGGCGATTGGCCAGCACGTGAGCTGGTGCGTTCAGGTCTTGCCTTACATGGAGCAGAATAATATCTACGCCAAGTTTGACCAGAATGCGGGAACGTATGCGGCCGCGAATCAGCCCGCTCGGCTTCAGTCGATCGCTTCGCTACGGTGCCCGTCGAGCTGGGAGTCCAACGACAATTCGCAGCCACCGATCAGCAACTACGCTGCATGCCATCATGATGTCGAAGCCCCCATCGATTTAGGGAATAACGGAGTGATGTTTCTCAATAGTCGTGTGACATTCAGCCAAATTCGGGATGGGTCTTCGCAGACCATTTTGGTAGGAGAAATGATTTCACGCCAAGGTGGCCTTGGATGGGCGTCTGGTACATCGGCAACACTTCGCAATACCGGTGTATTCGAAAAGTCATCCAGTCATTCCAGCCAAGGAACTGCAGTCAATCCGAATGTTGCAACAGGAAGTTTGTCGGTAGGCGGATTTGGAAGCTACCACACAGGCGGTGCGAATTTTACTTTTGCGGATGGCTCCGTGCAGTTTCTCTCGCAGAATATTAGCGAAAACGTTTATAAACGATTAGGAAACCGCGCGGACGGCGAATTGTTGTTCGACCGCCCTGAAGACGCATTCTAAACGAGACAATAATTCGGCTCCATTTACTCGGCGTTGCGTTGCGCCCTCGAATCTTGATAAATGCGTTAACCACGGAAGACTCGGAATACACGGAAGCGAATACCACCTCCGTTCGCGATTCGTCGATAGCTACCGGATACACAGCTGAGCTTCCGATCAAGCTCTAGGTCTGCGCGCAGGTCAACTCGGATTTTCTGGTTGTCTGCCGTTCGACCTCTTTTTTTCCGTGTCGTCCGTGTGTTCCGTGGTCCTGCAATGTTCAGCAACTGATCGGGGAAAGCTGCTCGGAGACTACTCGTGACGCAATGCTTCGATTGGGTTCATGCGGGCGGCGCGCGTGGCAGGGTAGATGCCAAAGATGAGCCCTACCAGCAAAGACACGATGAAGGCGCCTGGAATGCTCTCGGGAACGATCGAAGGCTGCACGGTACGGACGACTTCAGGCAACTCAGCCATCTGTTTGGCGAAAAACTGCGTTGCCAGATCTCTCGCGAAATTCACCGACGGGCCACAAAGCAAACCGGTGAATACACCTAGAAAGCCACCAGCCAAACTGAGAACACTTGTTTCTACCAAGAACTGCCGAACGATATCTCTGCGTTTTGCACCGAGCGCGCGTCGGATTCCAATCTCACGTGTTCTTTCGGTGACGGTTGCCAGCATGATGTTCATGATGCCAATCCCGCCCACCAAAAGCGAAATCGCAGCGATCAAACCCATGAATGCCATGAACATGGCGCGTGTTGTTTGGGCTTGTTCCAGCAGCTCGAGCGGAACCACGACGGCGATGTCCTCCATCTTCGAATGCTTCGATAACGCATTCTCCACCAACTCTGCAGTTCGTTTGACATCAGCGACATCGTTGACTCGCAAAGTGATTTGATTGAGCTCAATGATCTCACCTTCGCGTGAGCCTGATCGGATGACCATGATCGTATCCCCGATGCGTTGCTGCAAAGTCTTGATCGGGATATAAACGTCATTCGAAAAGTCCTGAGCAGCCATGGAACCACCGATTGCGGCGGTCGCACCCTTGGGCTCAAGAACTCCAACCACCATGTAATAATCTTGATTTTCGGGCATGTAAATGCGTTGCCCGATGGGGTCTTCGTAAGGGAACAACCGCTCGGCCATTTTTGCGGAGAGTACGCAATGCGTATCGGCCGAAAAATTTTCTGCGTCGGTGATAAAGTGCCCTCGCGACAACTTGAGCCGAGTTACGTCCGCGTATTCGGGGGTGCAGCCAACAAGCCGACCGTCCAGTCGCCTAGACTTGAATTGGAACTGGCGTCGCATTTCACGGATAGGCAAGGCGCTTTTGATGGTGGGGATCGTACTGACCAGCATGTCGTACTCCTCCCTAAGCAATCCATAGGGTGTCAGACCTTGTGCCGTCATTTTCTCACTAGGTGGCTTGACCGTACGAATCATGATCGTGTCTGCGCCGAGGCTCTCGATCTGCCGCTGAGCCTCATCACCGATGCCCTTGCTGATCGCCAAGAGCCAAATCACGCTGGCCACTCCGATAAAGATACCCAGCACCGTCAAAAAAGAACGAAGTGGGTGGAGCCAAAGACTCTTAACACCAAGTTGTATCGTACCGATCCAAATGTTCATACTTCTACTGGCATATTGTCAATGGCGTATTGGGCGGCAGCATCTCGGACCTCTTGGGTGTTGATTCGATCCCATTGGAGTCGGCCATCCTTGAGTCGAATGACTCGTTTCGCACGCTTGGAAACTTCGTCTTCGTGCGTAACCAAAATAATCGTTCGCCCCTCATCGTTGAGCTTGGCGAACAACTGCAAAATCTCTTCGGTGGTGCGGGAGTCGAGGTTACCCGTTGGTTCGTCAGCCAGGATAAAGAATGGATCGTTCACGAGCGAGCGGGCGATCGCAACTCGCTGTTGTTGACCACCGCTCAGTTGTGCGGGTCTGTGATCCAATCGATCTCCAAGTCCAACCATTTGGGCAAGTTCAAGGCTGCGGGTACGCTGTGCTTTAGTCAGCGAGCGACCTTGATAGAATAGTGGAACTTGGATGTTCTCGACGACGGTTAGCTGTTGAATCAAATTGTAGGATTGAAAGACAAAACCGATGCGTTGTGATCGCACGTCAGCCAGTTGGTCATCGTTCATCCGAGCGACATCATCACCGCCGAGCATTAGGCTGCCGGAGGTTGGTTTGTCCAAGCATCCGAGCATATTCAATAGAGTGCTTTTGCCCGATCCAGACGGTCCCATGATGGCGACGTAATCACCTTCGGGAACATCGAATGTCACGCCTCGCAAGGCTCGGACTGTTTCGCTTTTGAGAACATACTCCTTTTTCATGTCGACGACGCGACACGCGAATCCATCGGTGTCTTTTTTTCCGGCAGGCATTAGTTCGAGGGCGCTCCTCGGGAAGAACCGCCGCCGCCGCCACCACCACCGCTGCCGCTAGCGGATCTCTTTCGAAAGGCAGCTTGAAGTTCGGCTCGGTCAACCGAACCATCCTTATTGCTGTCGT
>JBEBHM010000551.1:0-5936 GCA_040080875.1 Pirellula sp. | reverse complement strand
AAAAAATGGCTGGGCAAAAAGATGAAGAATACGGATCGAGCCTCGAGACTTCAAATCGCTCGTACGGCAAGTTTTGCGATATGACGGACTCGATGGAGAGTTCATTGAGGTCTTCGCAACAACGGACGGCTCGGCCGCTTCGATGGAAATGGGACCAGACGGCGATGTTTACGTTGGCGTCGCCAAGAATTCAGACATGGAATTCGTTCGATTTGATATCACGACGGGTGCCCTAGTCGCGTGTTGGTACGGTGCTTGCTTTTAGCTTATCGAGCGCCGTTCTTGCTTGTGTCCAAGTCGGCTCCACCGAAACGACTCGTTCTAGATACGGTATTCCATTCGCTGGTTCTCCGATCGTTTCCCAAGCCACCGTAATCTTAAGCAAAGTGTCCACATGATTTGGCTGGAGATTCAGAGCTGCTTCGAACACCGGGATCGCATTGCGAGGTTCGTGGGGCAAGAGCATGGTTGCATAAGCTGAACAGAATTCGAAGGATTTGGGTTGTAACTCCCATGCTTGTCGCATGTGTTTTAAAGCAAGGGCTGGTTCGGTGTTTGCGATTAGAGTTGCAAGCGTTGCGTGTGCGTTAGCATGACGATCGTCGAGTCGAAGCGCGCGCTCACATTGCTCAATTGCTTCCGCGTTCCGATTGAGACCAGCCAATGCCGCCGCGTATACCGCATGCAGTTGCGATGTAATCAGTTTGTCTCGAAACATCGATTCACAGGTCTCGATTGCTTCGACAAACCGACCATCTTGGATCAGTGCAGCTGCTAGGCTCAATCGGAGTTCCACGTTGTCAGGACGCGCCAGGAGTGTTGCTTGGTAGAACGATACTGCGTCCTGGAAATTTCCCATGTCGAATAGGAGATGCCCCATGTTGGAGATCGCCTCTAAGTCCTGCGGATTGATGAGCAATGCAGCGTCAAGATGCACTTTGGCCTCTGCATAGTCACGCTGTTCGATGAGTAGACCTGCAAACTGTGCGTGAGCGGAAACGCAGTTTGGATCCAACTGCAGTGCCCGCGCAAAGCATGCTCTAGCTTGTTCCAGGCTCTTAGCCTTGGCATGAAGCCCGCCTAACCCAACCCAGACCTTGACATTGGTCGGGGATTTCTCAACCGAATCGGTCCAAACGCTTATCTCCGAACGATATACGCTATTTCTATGGTAGGTGACGACTCCCAGCGCAAATGCAACTCCGATGCCAATCAGGAAACTGAAACGCATGAAAAAGCTCTTGGTGCCCCAGCGGCGTTCAGGTATCGCTATGGCAGTAAAGAAAACCACGGCGATGGCGGACAGCAACGTGAGTGGGAGATACATCCGATGTTCGAACATCAAGTCCTTGATCGGAACAATGCTGGAGGTCGGAGCGAGAATCACCAGGAACGCCCCAAGCAGGAATCCAAGTCTGGGCTTTCGCCAAATGCACCAAAGTGTCACAAGGATCCAAATGGTCATGAACAAAAAACATGGCCAGACTTCGATGAGAGATTTAGCGATAGGCCACGCGGCATAAACGCATTGCCCCGATGGCCAAACCGTCAAACGCAAGTAGTGAATAATCACCGTCGACTGACTCAGCAAGTAGGTCCACGAGTTCAAACCAGGAACACGAACAAGTCCACCGCTGGTGTAGTCAACCGTGTAGTGCATCATAGCCCACACCAACACCAGCCAAGTGCTCGCGAGTCCTACATAGTATCGCCATCGAGTTCTCAGCAATTCGCTCCACGACGATGCAATGAATGCGCGGTCGTACCATAACACAAGGATCGGAGCCGTCGCCATGACTTCTTTGCATCCCATTCCAACGGAACACGCTAGTATGGAAAGCAACAACCATAGGGTGGGGCGAATACTCGATTGCGCACGAATGAAGCAATAGAGTGTCAACAAATAGAAGAGTCCCATCATCGACTCGAGACGTTGCACGATGTAGGTTACAGCTTGCGTGTTGAGTGGATGTAGGCACCAAAACAGTGCCGCAAAGAACGCCATCCAAATCGCTCGTTTGGGTATGTCGATCGATCCACGCATCAAGCTGCGGAGAACGATGCCAAAGAATACCCACGCAGATAGGATATGTATTGCCAAGTTCGTCGCGTGGTATCCCAAAACCTGGTACCCATGTGCAGCATAATTGATTGCGAATGTGTAGTGTGCGAATGGGCGATTCGAGTTGCGCATGACCTCTTGCGGAGGCCACCAATTCCGAATCTGTCGTTCCTCTAAGATCCTCGGAATATCATCGAATAGAAAGGGAACTTGAAGCGTGTTCGAATACGCGGCTACAATGGCGACTGCGGTGATCGCGGCCAGCAGGGCAGTCTTTCTCGCTCGAATCTTGGAATTTAACAACTGCATGGTGCTTTTATTTTGCTGCAAAGTCCACCGTTTTGCGACTGGGAAGGTAGTGAATGGATGCAGGTGTACCCCATGACAGTGTATTGTTCCGATTGTATCGATTATCCAAACCAAAGCGTAGTGAATCGCAGTATCCGTTCAGGTCTCCGTTGATTGGGGCCACGTAATCGCCTAGGCTCAGATGTACTTCCACTACCCCAATTGTTGGCATTGACGACCCACTAGTAAGCGTGTCGCGTTTGCAGCTCGATCTCCTTCGACCGTTGGCCATTGCGCGACTTCCCCTAACTCATTCCGTTCGATGCGAGTTGCAGTTGTCATTCCGTGCTATCGTGTAGCTTCCCATTTGCCGGGCATCTTATCTCGAATCGGCCCTGAGATTTCCGCTATCTACTGCGTTGTTGATGGCTGCACGCAGGGAAGCCGATACGAAGCAGAACGGGCCGGTTCCAACGATCCACGCATACAAGTCCTCGTTCATGAGACAAATCAAGGGGTTGGACAAGCCTTCATTACGGGCTATCAACAAGCGACTGCCGACGGGGCCGACATTGTTGTCAAGCTGGACGGCGATGGGCAAATGGCTCCCGAAGATATTCCACGACTGATCAAGCCCTTGCTCTCAGGGCAAGCCGACTATGTGAAAGGAAATCGCTTCTATTATTTGTCGGATCTGAGATCGATGCCGACGGTCCGTATGCTTGGAAATGCGGGCCTCTCGTTTCTTTCCAAGTTGTCGTCGGGCTATTGGAATCTGTTCGATCCAACGAATGGGTTTCTCGCGATTCACACGTCTGTTGGATACAACTTACGTTGGGAGAAAGTCCATCGACGCTACTTCTTCGAGTCGGATCTACTTTTTCATTTATATTCCATTCGAGCGGTGGTCTGCGACGTGCCCATCGGCGCGCACTATGGGGATGAGAAAAGTAACCTGCACATAGGGCAAGCGTCATTGCAGTTTCCTTTTTTTCATTTGTGGAATTTCGCTAAACGAATTGTCTATTGTTACTTTCTTCGAGACTTCAACATCGCGTCACTGTATCTCTTGGTCAGTTTATTGTTGATGGGCTTTGGAACAAGTTTTGGGTTGATACACTGGGTTCGCGGATACGAACTCAATCAGTTAGCTTCGGCTGGAACCGTGATGTTTGCTGCATTGCCGATCATTCTGGGCTGGCAGTCGATGTTGGCATTTTTTTCCTTCGATGTTGGCAATGTGCCGACGAGACCTTTGCAAGGACTCTTTCATTTAACGCGGCGAGAACGATAAACGCATGCGAGTACCTGCCAACTATTGGATGCGAGCAGCATCGATTGGAAGCTCGATCTATGCCAATCGATCGTTGAAGAACGTCGATGAGCAAGCGGGGCCAGCGTATTTTGAAGGGCTCGCAATTAGTCGATGGCTATTTTGGCGCCGACTTAAACTGGCAGTGTCGGATATTCCACAATCCAACGGTCAAAAAGCAGTCGATTTCGGTTGCGGATTCGGACTGCTTTTGCCCTGGCTCCGAGAGAATTTTGAAGAGACGATTGCCGTCGACATCGTTCCCGAATTGGCACAAGCGTTTATCGAACAATGGGATGCTGGCTTGGCAAATCAACGGCGCTCGATTCGATTTCACACAACACTCGTCGATGCAAAAATCGCTGACTCCTCGGTTGACTTGATTCTCGCATTCGATGTCTTGGAACATTTTGCGTTATTGGATGAAACCCTTATCGAGTTTCGAAGGATTCTAAGCCCCAGCGGAGCGATTGTTGTTACCGGTCCTACTGAAAATCTCCTGTACCGAATGGGGCGACGGCTGGTTGGTTTTTCCGGCGACTACCACCGTCAAGACGTGTATCAAGTACAAACGAAACTCGTCGAGTATTTTGATGTTCGAGTTGCTCATGTTATTCCACGGCTCGCCCCGCTATTTTTAGTACTGGTTTGCACTCGCCGCGAATAACGTCCCGCACATCAGCCCAGGAGAGCAAATCAATCTTCACGAAAACCCGCAATCGCTAACGCAGCCAGGTAATCTTCTTGTTGATTCAAGTTCATCAGGGTCGCGAGGTTGGGGTCCACCGCGCGAAGCTCCTCGACCGGAATCTCTACTGTCTGCACCTCATCAAACAGAAATCGTGGACGTAGACGATCCGATTCCAATAGCCGTAAGACAACCGAAAGTACTCGCGGGCGATAGACTGCCGCCAAGGGATGATGAAATTTGCCGTCGAACGGAACAGCGATCTCGCTATCGTCCAGTCGCTCGAACATGCGGGATACGAACGCCGGCTGGATCAACGGGACGTCGCAGCTGGTCGCATAGATCGCATCCACATCGCTCTTTATCAACCGAAGTCCCGCGGCAAGACCCTCCAGGGGGCCACGGCCAGGACGTTCATCCCTGGTGACCATTGCATTCGCTGGCAGGTCCGGAAGTGTCTGATTAGGTGCGGCCACAATGACAACTGCCCCTGGGTCAACGACTTGACTAAGTATCCGCACCACGCGCTGCAACATCAGCTCCGGGCCGAACGGCAGCGTTGCTTTATCGCGCCCCATACGACTGGATTTGCCACCACACAAAACAATGGCACCTTTTTTCATACTAGGTCTAAGTTCGATATACTGGGAGTTGTGGCGAACGGCAAACTGAAGAATACCAAGGTGGCATGGCTTTTTATACGCCAGCCTAGCTTGCGAACCATGGCTTCCTGCCAGACAAGCTGGCAGGGGAGCCATGGATCACGAAATCAGAATACATGAATATATGGCGATCCGACTGACCTACAACGCACAAACTTCAGTCCCTGTAGAAATCGAAGGCTTTACTCCGGATTGGGCATGCGACAAATCCATCGCAGATATCGAACGGTTCGAGATTTTCCACGGCAATTGCAAGATCCCCATGGCAGAGATGTTTACCATTTCGGGCGATGCAAGCGATCAATGTATGGACTTCGAGGGTAATTTATCGGGAGTCCATTGGATCGGAGCCCACATGTCCAGCGGCGTGGTGCGGATTCATGGATCTGCAGGACGGCACGTAGGCAGCCAGATGCGGGGCGGCGAAATCGTGGTCGATGGCAACGCAGGTGGTTGGGTTGGCTCTGAAATGCACCGGGGTGTGATTCATGTCAAGGGAAATGCAGGACACCTCACCGGATCCGCTTATCGGGGTTCATCAAAAGGCATGACCGGCGGGACAATTCTCGTCGACGGAAACGCAGGCAATGAAATCGGCCTGACGATGCGACGCGGGATGATCGCCATCGGTGGGTCCGCGGGTGACATGCTCGGCTTTAATATGATCGCTGGGACCGTCGTCGTATTCGGCGAGTGCGGCATCCGACCAGGTGCCGGTATGCGGCGTGGCACATTGGCTCTGCTTGGAAAAAACCCGCCGCAACTCCTTCCAAGTTTTCGCTACGCTACCACCTACCAGCCTCCCTTCATCAAGCTGATGGTACGTTCATTGAAAGACAAGGGATTTGCTATCGATGAGTCTTTGATGCGCGCCGAGATCGACCTCTATCACGGCGACCTCGTCTCCGTAGGCCGAGGAGAAAT
>JBEBHM010000550.1:0-5940 GCA_040080875.1 Pirellula sp. | reverse complement strand
GGTGGCGTTGGAGTTGAAGGTCAACACGAGTGTACCCGAGCTATTAGTCGTGACTGTGCCGACTGTCGTACCGCCAACGACCAGGCTGGCGCCTTGAGTGAGCGCGGATAGTGTGCCTGTGGCAGAATAAACATCTTGTGAACTTGCTCCACCGTTGCGAACCAGTGTCAGCGTCGCACCGCTGAAGTTATTGGCAGCAGTCAACTCGGCATCGGCGATCGTGACGTTGGAATCTAGCACGACAGCTGAACCCCCTTCGGTAAACGCAGGCGTCCCGTTGAGACTCGTAAAAGCAGCCTGATCATTGACCGCTGTGATCGTCAAGGCTGCGATGTCGGTAGCGGCCGAAAACGTAGTTGTTCCACCTCCGTACGTCGAATATTGAATCTGCGCGTCATCGATACGCATTCCACTTGCGTTGGTAGCACTGGCATAAAAGCGTATTTGGGTATTAGAGGCGATGTACGATGTGATGTCGTAGGTGTATGTCCCCAACGCAGTACTACTGTTAAATGTCGCCAGCGTCGTAAAACTCGAACCGCCGTTGTTCGAGACCTGAATCAAAACCTGGCCCGTCCCTAGTGAGTTGAGCGGCATCGAAAAGGAGAACGAAGCACTAACTGCCCCAGTCAGGTCCACTTGGCGGGCAAGGGAGTTCCCGACGGAAACAGGCTTGAACCGCACGTATCCTGAAGTGATGTCGATATCGCCGACGGTTGCACCTGCACCACCAGCGTCACTTTCAATCCAGTTTCCCGACCAATTTGCGGTACCGTTGTTATTGGAAAATGAAGCAGTTCCGAAACTGTCCAGGACGTTATGAGTGGTCGTTGCAATTGCCGATTGGCTGCCGTCGGTTTCGCTTCCGGAACGATCCCAGGCGCGGAAGGTGATCGCGGCCGCCACGGTTCCGTTGTAGTTTGCGTTCGGTTGAAAGTAGAGCCGGTTGTCAGCGTCTGCCGCCAACAGTCTTGCATTTGATTCGCTGACTGACCCAAGCGACGACCAGTTAGTACCACCGTTCGTCGAGTACCACCAACTGCCGTTGGTGGTGTCCACGGCGGTGATGGCGATACCAAGTAGTGCGCCGCTATCTGAATCGGTAACGTTATCGACCTGTCCCGATGGACTCAGGAAGTCGACGAGGCTTGACACCAGTGTGCCCACAGTCCCCGATGGTGCTCCCGAGTCTTCGTTCTGGGCGGTCAAGACGGGACTCTTCGACGAGTCGAGTATCGGAGCTGCATTCGCTTCGTAAGCTCCAACGTCGGCCAAATAACTGCGAGAAACGTTACGCTGATCGGTCGCCGGCGCGGTACCTCCGCCGGTATTAATAGCGATACTGCCGCCATTTAGGACGTGAACATATTGGCCTGAGCTTGCGTCAACGGCCAGGGCCGCCAATGACGGATCGGATCCCAATTGATCAGTTCCAACCGTTCCCGTAAAGCCCGAGTTGTGTTCGATGATGTTGTAACCGGAACTGACAAACGTTCCATTCAGGTCTCGCCCGCCGGTGGACGAGTTATTGTCGGCAAAGATCGAGGAGAGAATGGTAAACGTGCCGCCGGTCTGTAGGGTGCCGCCACCGCTGCCGCTCGACGCGGTGTTGCTGGCAATCGTCGAATAGCGAACATTCATCGTCCCGCCCCATACATCGAGACCACCTCCCCCACTGGCCGCCGAATTGCCGCTGATCGTCGTATTTTCGATGGTAGCCGTTCCGGACGCTTGCGCAACGCCACTCCCCCAAGTGGCCGTGTTACTGAAAATCGACGATCGCGTAATCGTCATTGTCCCCGCGTTCGAGATACCGCCGCCCTCGGAGCCTGTTGCCGTATTCGAACGCACCAAGCTGGAATCCATGTACAAGTTGCCGACAACGTGAATGCCACCGCCAAAGCGGCCTCCACCAGTGACTGCATTACCTGTGACATCGACACGGTTCAACGCAGCAATCCCGGTTGACTGTTCGATGAGTATTCCTCCACCATCATTGTTGATTGAGCCACCGGTGATTTTCACGTCGGTCAGGGCCAGGCTCCCGGTTGCACCATCCACCTCAATAACGCGGTCGACGCTCCCGCCGTTGATGGTCGTGCTAGCTATCCCGGCACCGAAGATAGTGACATCCGTTTGGATATCCAGGTCGCCTAACGTGCTACTGTCATCGCCAGTCCCTCCGATCGTCAACGTAAAGGTTCCAGCACCCAAATAAATTCCACCACCGCCAGCAGTGTTGTTGGAAGCAATGACCGCTTCACGAAGCGAGATCTTTCCATCGGCTCCTTTGTTCGCCAGAAGGTTCGCGATCGATGTGGTTGTACCGTCGACGACATCGTTGAACGTATCGACGATAAGTGCCGCAGCCGTGGTTTTTGTCGAGCTAAACTCGGAGGTGTTACTGGTTGTCAGGTTTGTCGCCGTTGCCGTAATGTTCGCTCCAATGGCGACGGTTGCACTAAACTTTTCTACGAACGAAGCGTTTCCGCTGCCGTCCGTAAGCACATTGCGAAAACCTAAATACGTCTGCCCTTGAGAGCCGCTAGTATTCGAATAGAATTCGACACGAAAGTTCGTGTTGGCCGTACTATTGATATTTCCCGAGACGGCGAAAGTACCGCTTGAATTCGTGAACGCACCGGTGAGCACGGGGAAATTTTGTAATCCATTGGCTCCTGAATCGCCGTCACCGGAGTCGTTTGCGGTAACACCATTGTTGCCCAGGTCGATGCCTAGTTGCGAGTTGCCCCAGATCGAATTGCCCAGAATCGAAACGCTCGTATTGTTTACGATGATTCCGTCGCCCGTGTTGCCCGCAATCGTGTTACCGGCGTAAGCGGCGGTGCCGCCAATCGTGATATTTGTCGAACTGCCGGTATCTATAATGCCTGCTGAATTCGTAACCGCCCGGCCATTTGCGATCGCCGTCGTTCCAGTCGCATCGAGTCCAATGATATTGCCGCGAATGTTAGTATTCGTCGCGTAGAGGTAGATCCCGCCGCCTGCACTACTACCTGTTGAGCCGGTGTTTCCGGAGATCACGTTGCCTTCGATCGCATCGCTCGCTCCATCGAGATTCGTGCCAATCAATGTTCCTGAAGCATCGAAATCGATGACGATACCGAATGCTCCGTTGGAAATTGCTGCATTGCCTGTAACATTAAGTCCAATGTAGTTGGCTTGGATGACATTGTTGGCTGTCGTCGAACCCGAGATCGTGATACCGACATTAGTATTACCTGAGATAACATTGCCATAGCCAGCAGAGCCGATCGTGTTCGAACTTGCTCCCGAATCAACGTAAACACCTATTCCACTATTGGCCCGGGCTGTCGAGCCAGTAACGTCGACGCCAATATAGTTGGCTCGCAAAATATTGCCGGTTGCAGAGGTGCCGGTCAGAGTAACACCGTCACCGTTTCCAGCGATCACATTGCGATCGGACGCGCCAGTTCCGCCGATCGTATTATTCGCTCCAAGAACGCGAATACCCGATCCGCTGTTCTCCTCACCTGCGCCCCCATCGGTTCCACTGCTATTCAACCGGCCGATGTAGTTGCCAGCGATCGTATTGCCATCTGAATCTGCCTGGATTTCGATTCCATCGCCGGCGAAGTCACGTATGACAAATCCTCGAATGATCGTACCATCGGCCGTCGAGGACAAGGTAAAACCATCTGCGGCCAAATTGTTACCATCCAGAATGATGGCGGGCTTATTGCCGTTGGCCGCGTAACTGTCATCGGTGGTCGCGTCTATTGTAACTTGGCCAGCTATCGTTGCAAAAGCCGTTGTTGGTGTGATCGTATGGACGCCGGTTCCGGAGATATTGAAGACGATTATGTCGGCGCCTGAATTCGCATTCGCATCAAGAATCGCTTGGCGAAGCGAACCGGCTCCGCTATCGTTGGTGTTGGTGACGGTGTAAGTCGCCAACAGGCCGTCGTACGATTCCTGCATGTGAATGCTAAATGCATTGAGCGTTTCGATTTTGCCAGCGAGGAGCTCTCCGTCACGGAGTGACATGTCTACATATTCTAGTTCCCAATCGCCGCGAAGGATGTCGCCGGTCGTGTCGATCGAAGCTGCCACATCAGCATCCGCTGCCTCCGCGATCGTATTGATCAACGATTGACCGTCAACTCCTTCTGCAACGTTACAACCATAGATGAGAATGTCACCATTATCATCAAGAGCCATCCCCCAACGCTGAAGTTCATCGAGATGCTGATCGACATTCCAGGCTGTTAGCCATGATCCGCCGAGTTGGACAAACCCATCTGCTCCGTGGGACACGATATGAATCGCATCCAAGTCATCATAGCGACTCAACAACGTGTCGATCTGCTCAAATCCATTCTCTAGCCGATCCAGAATGTGAACATCGAATTCCACGTCGGGCCGATCTTTCGATAGGTCCGCTAACAACGCATCAACGTCTGCTGTTCCTTCTTGTACGAATACCAGTTCATGCCGCACGCTTTCTAGCGTCAACATCCCGGCGGGAGCCTTTTCAGTGACAGACGTACCGGCTAGGTCTTCAATTCCACTTTGAGCCGATTCCTGACTTCCCATTTCCGCAATCGCGTTCTTGAAATCAATCAATAGGGACTCAAACCCTTCCGGCGTGTACCCTTGCGGAATCCCTTCCGTCTCACCCGATACCTCCACCCCCGGATCGAATATCCCCAACGGTGTTGCACTGTAGAGAATGCGATCCTCAAGCAGTACGCCATCTACGTCGTCAGGGTTCCTTGGCAACTCAAGTGTGAAATGCCGGTCCAGAAAACGATTCAGGCTCTTCGCGATTCTTTTCAACCACGCAGAATCTTTGGCGACACAAATCCTCGCCGCAACGCTTTCGAAAAGCCGAAATTCCATGATGGACTCTGTTGATTTCGTAACTGGAATCAGGTTCGTTCGGACAAATATGAAACCGCAACTTCCAAGAGAAATCTATCGTCCAGAATTCATACAGGCATTCTATTCTAGTTTGATAAAACTATCCGATTAAAAAAACGGAATCGATTATGTCAACTTTGTTGGCGTTACGGTTTGTGCACAAAAAACTAAATTTATCCCTACTCGAACAGTTTCTCGCCCGCGCTGATTTCTTCCTTGTGGAACTTTTTGTCCCTTTCATTCATCATGACCGCCAATGGGTCGATCTGCAGCCATGCAGGAGCCACCGTAATCAACGTTGCCGCAAACTGGGCTCCCTGGACTACCCATAAGACCAAGCCCGTCCCAACCACCATATTCAGCATCACCACATCGATCGAATCGGTATTCTTCCGAATCTGTTCTTCCGCGTGGCGTGATGTCATCCACGTGCTATTAAGTCGTTCGTCGTCGCGTTTGTTCGCCCGCTCGACGTCCTCGTCCATATGCCCAAAGCGGGAGTATTCGCCAAAGTGCTTCGATCCAGATGTTCGACTTGTAAACTCCCTAAAGTCAACTCCGAACTGTTTTAACTTCATCTCCTCTAACGCGGCGACTTCCTGACCGCCCTTGATTTCGCCCCCTCGCTCCCCGCCTTGCGAAGCGCTCTGCGCCGAGCCAACATCCGTCGATCCAGTCAATGCACCATTCCCCGGATCTACGGACGCTGGCCCGTTCGATCCTGTATCCGACGACTGCCCACTGGGCGATTCGTCGCTGGTCGTGTTGGAACCATTATCTTGAGTCCCACTGCCGGATCCGCCCGAACCCGATGAACCCGAGCCACTCCCGCTTCCACTGCCATTACCGCTATCCGTTCCGCCACCCGAACCAGGCGATACCAACGGCAAATCCACTTGGATCGAAACCACGATTGGATCCGAATACAGCAAACCATCAAACGCTTGGTAAACTATGTTGACTACGCCTATAAACCCAGGTTCAGGCGTGTAACGCAATGTCCCATCCCCTGCAAACACTAAGCTCCCCGAACTC
>JBEBHM010001312.1:0-1524 GCA_040080875.1 Pirellula sp. | reverse complement strand
TTACCATGCCCGACACGCCAGCGAACCAGAAAGAATATCCTCAACTCACAGCCCAGAAAAAGGGTTGTGGATTCCCCTTAATGCGAATGGTTGTACTCTTTGCAATCTCCACCGGTGTCGTACTTCAAATGACAACGGGAAAATACAAAGGCAAGTTGACCGCTGAGATAAGTCTGTTTCGCACGATCGACGAAATTGTCAAGGAAACGGATGTTTTCCTCGCAGATCGAGCCTATTCGGCTTGGTTCGATATCGCAAGATTGTCCAAGCGAGGAGCACATACGGTGCTGCGAAAGCACCAAATGCGAAAGACGGATTTTCGAAAAGGAAAACGTCTTGGCAAAGACGATCATATCGAGTCTTGGCCTAAGCCTGATCGTCCTGAATGGATGACCGCCCAGGAGTACGCGACCTACCCCGAATCGATCGAGGTGCGCGAGGTGCGCGTTCGAGTTGAAACACCAGGATACAGAACGAAGGAGGTTTTCGTTGTTACGGATTTGTTGGATCCAATGCAGTACAGCAAAAACGACCTTGCCGCATTGTATCGTCGTCGTTGGCAAGCAGAGCTGAATTTGCGTTCGATCAAAACCCACATGCAGATGGAGCACTTGCGATGCAAAGAACCCCATCGCGTTCGCAACGAGATTCGCGCCCACATGATCGCGTACAACTTGATTCGTCAACTCATGTGCGAAGCGGCGATCAAAGGCAATGTTCAGCCATGGCAAATCAGTTTTAAGAGCACGATGCAGACTCTCAACGAGATGCTACCTATCCTCAGCGCGATAGAGGATCACGCGAGACTAAGTGAGACGATGATCAAGTGTTGTCTGAACCATGTAGTTGGTAATCGGCCCGACAGGTTCGAGCCGCGTGTTCTGAAACGGAGACCGAAACCGTACAAACTCATGACCAAGCCTCGAGACCAATACAAACCCATGGAATCATAGGCTTTCGACTCGATTAAGTGCCATTCGTACCGGACACCTTTTCCTTGGACGAATTCTTCATGGATTGCTGGATTCGTCCGCGATTCGCTTTGCCTTCGCTTGAAGGACGGCCACGAAGTTCAACGCGCGGAGTATGGCCTCATACTGCTTACGATCTTCTTCGCTCAGGACGCCTTCCGAATTCTCTGTGGCCCATGTATCCAATTGGCTTTGCAGTTCATCGCTCACTCGCAACTCTCGCAGTTTGGTTGCGGCGTCTAATGAAAGGCAATTGCCCACGGAATCGAATAGTTGGTGAAGTGCAGTTGCTGTAGTCATGCAGCCATTATACCCATGACCTACATTAGTGCAGTAACCAACCATGCCGGTACGTGTTTTTTTCTTTAGATGCCAAGGAACAGGCTGAGGGAACAGGCTGAAGGAACAGGCGGGAGACTGGAGACGTGAGGCTGGAGGAAGAGCGGTGCCCAGTTTGGAACCAAGCATATAAAGTTCGCCGCCTTCAGAGGGGAGCGGAAGTGGTGAACGCCATTGTTGACTAGCCATTGAGACTTGTTCACGCACCGACACA
>JBEBHM010001311.1:0-1525 GCA_040080875.1 Pirellula sp. | reverse complement strand
CTGATTCTCCCTGTAGGCCCCGTCGGCTTTTAGTATGTTGTAGTTGTAGAGCCGTTGATTGAGTTCGATCGACTTTTCGTCGGCACGCACCTTTTCGCGAGTTGCAATGTCAAGATTGACGGCTGCTGATTTCTCTGCCTCCAATGCTCGATCACGTTCGGTAATGGAATCTTGTTTCGCGATCAATGCATTGTCTCTCGACCGTCGCGCGTCTCCGTACAGCCACCATGCAAGTAGCGAGGATCCGACAACGAGCAGCCCAAACGCGATCGCTACGCCGACTGGCACATGATGGCGATGTACGAATTTACGCACGCGATAGGCAGCTGACGGCGGGCAAGCTTCTACCGTTTCGCCATTTAGGAACCGATGAATTTCGGCAGCAAGCGCACTTGCGGTTTCGTAACGCCGCGTGCGATCCTTTTCTAAAGTCTTCATGACGATCCAATCCAGTTCCTGACGCAACGATTGGGTAAGTTTGGCTGGATCCGTACTTCGCGACGCAGAGACCGCCGCATTGGAATTGCCCATCGAGCTGACGCGCGTGCTTGGCTTTTGTGGTTCTTCCTCTCGAATGATACGCCGCACTTCTTCCAAAGCAGCATCGTGGAGTCGTTGTCGATCAAACGGTGTCGTTACGGTCATCAATTCATACAGTAGCACGCCAAGCGAATAGATGTCGCTCCGCGTGTCGACATCTAACCCACTCAACTCCGCCTGCTCTGGACTCATGTACAGCGGCGTTCCAACGAACTGATGGATGCTCGTAAAGAGAGTCCTGTCGGTCAATTGTTGATTGGTGGCCTTGGCTACTCCAAAATCGATGACCTTCGGAACAGGCACTCCATCGTGCAGTGTTACGAGAATGTTCGAGGGCTTCAAATCGCGATGGATGATCCCCTTGGTGTGCGCGTGCTGTACCGCTTGGCAAACCGTAGCAAACAATTTAAGCCGTTCGTTGGTGGTCAGTTTGTTTTTGTCGCAGTAGTCAGTGATTGGGATTCCTCGCACCAGTTCCATGACAAAGTAAGGACGTTGGAATTCGGTCGTTCCTGCATCGAGGACGTGAGCTATGTTGGGATGATCCATCAAGGCCAAGGCTTGTCGCTCGGCTTCAAATCTCGCGATCACTTGTGCCGTGTCCATACCGGGCTTGATAATTTTGACGGCGACCTTGCGGCGGATCGGCTTGAGTTGTTCCGCCATGTATACAACGCCCATCCCTCCGGAGCCTATTTGTTCGAGCAGTTTGTAGGGGCCAATCGAAGAACCTGCACCCTCGCGTATCGGATGTTGAATCGTATGGGCCAACGCCGCCAACTCTAGAAAACTGCCTGCCGGATCGTGAGCGCGCAACAATGATTCAACTTCGTTGCGCAATTCCTGGTTTGCGCCGCAGGCTCTATCGAGAAAGGCCATTCGTTGCTCGGGCGGTAGTTTGCTTGCTTCGCGGAAAATCACACTGTCATTCATTGAGTTTTTCTTCATCATTTGGTCCTCCAATGTTAAGTGCGATGCAAAGCCG
>JBEBHM010000549.1:0-5952 GCA_040080875.1 Pirellula sp. | reverse complement strand
TGTTTCAAACCCATCGTATGCCGCTCGAAGAAGTCTAGTGAAATCTTGATTGCCGCGCGTGCATCCAGGCTATGGTCCTTATCCGGAAACAGATGGATTTCAAACGGTTTTCTCAATTCGGTCAGTCGATTGCGCAACATGTGCGCTTGACTAACCGGGGCGTTTACGTCTTTTTCCCCGTGAAAAATCAAGATAGGGCAATGGAGCCTGTCCATCCTCAGCAATGACGAGCGAACGTTCATCGCTTCGGCCGTCATCCCGGTTTCGCTCTTCATGTTTTCGCGAATTCCTTCGAGTGGCGTTTCTTGGTAGGCCTTTTCAAAATCGTAAATGCCACCCCCTAGTACAACTCCTCGCAACCCTTCCAACGGCAAAACGGCGAGCAAAGAAGCTGCCATACCCCCGCGCGAGTAACCGTAAATCCCCATTCGGCTTCCATCCACGTACGGCTCCTTGCGGAATTTGTCGTAAGCAGCTGTCAGCGTCTTAATCGTCGTTGGACCAACGAAGTCCGGTGTCCCCTCCGACTTGCCGTATCCAGGTTGCGAGACCGCCATACAGACAAAGCCTCCCCTTGCAAACGCATTTCCGAATAGGATTTGATCGCGGGCAGTCCGGTCGTGTCCAGGAATCAAGATCAAACCAGGATGCGGGCCCTTGCGATCCGGCGAAGTAGGCAAGAAAGTGATCGCTTCCACGATCTTGTCCTCATAGGAGAAATCATATTTGCAAACCTTCACCCCTTGAAAGTTTGCGCATTCGCCTTTGTCTAACAATTCATCGACCTGTGCGCGCGTGATCCCTTGGGGAGTCGCAATCTGTGCTTCCACCAAGTCATGACCAACAGCATGACCGAACAAACATGCGGCGACTGCGAATACTCTCATCACGAATTCCCAATCCAAAAACTATTTAGCAACGCACTTGCTCGATGCGGAACATACTGCGCAACCACCTCCGGTCGACCCGCATCCGGATTTTTCTTTGGTACCGCATCCGGGGCCGCATCCATGTTCCAAAAGTTCCGCGAATCGAGACGAAGCCACTTGGCGTTGGTAGACTCCAGCCAGCTTCTGCACATGCTGCTCAATTTCCGGTGAGGGCTCGCCAAGGAAATGGAAGTAAAGGGTCTTGCCATCGAACAGCGGCTCCACCTCGATTAATACGTCCGGCAGTTCTTGGTCCCGTAGGAATGACTCGCACGCAACGCTTGCATCAATGCTGAGCGCTTGCAACTGCTTCCACAAAAGGTCATCTTCGGGTCTCGAACGCCGAATGTATTTCCCGACCCCGTCGACATCGAGTATCTCAAGTTCGTTGCGAGCGAGAATTTCCCCCATTTCGATCCCGCGTTGCGTGCGGCAAATCACCTGTTCGCCTCGATGTAGCTTAGTTACGCCCGCGCGAATCGGGATGACCTCGCCATAGCCTAATCGAACCCAGTAAATCCCGGAAACCAATTCCACCGACGCAGTATCCATTGCCATGATTCCTCTTATTTAACGAGCGCATGGCTCTGTTCCCGGACGATCGCGATGGCTTGCTTCATGGCGGACTCGTCAATCGCATGAACGTGGATACTTTGGCCAACCGCCTTGAGCATGGTCACGGTAAGCCGTCCACCCAGGTGTTGTCGAAATTCTTCCAGCCCATCAAAGATAACCTGTGTATCCAACTCATCATCAAAGATTGGGAGACCCAAGTCAGTGAGCACCTTCAAAGTACTATGCACGTCGGCTCGATCCAGTCCATGGACCAAGTGCGAATAGACGGTATCCAATGCGATTCCAATCGAGACCGCCTCGCCGTGTCGCAATCGAAAGTTAGTAAGATGTTCGAGCTTGTGCGCCGACCAATGCCCAAAATCGAGCGGCCTAGCTTCTTGCATCTCAAATGGATCGCCACCATGAGTAATGTGATGCAGGTGCATCAACACGCTCGATCGGATGGCCGTCATCACAGAATTCCACTCTCGATTGGCGATCGCGGTCGCGTGATCGCAAAGGAAACGAAACGCCGCTGCACTTTTGATCAGCGACACCTTGACGGCTTCCGAAAAACCGGCTCGAAAGTCGCGATCGGGCAAATGCGCGATCAGGGTTTGATCGTTGACGACTCCCCAAGGAACTGTAAATGTCCCTTTCCAGTTTTTCTTGCCGTATGCGTTGATCGCATTCTTGACGCCGACACCCGAGTCGGCTTGACCCAGGGTAGTGGTCGGAAAACGAATGAGCCGAATGCCGCGATGCGCGATGGCCGCAGCGTACCCCACCGCGTCGAGTACTGCGCCGCCGCCGATCACCATGACGTAGCTGCGCCGATCAAGCCCATCCCGATCGATCGCGCGGAAGATATCTTCGATCGCATCAGGATCGTTCTTGATCTGTTCGCCACCCTCCAGGAATGCAATAGGTGCAACGAGTTCTACCGATTCATCGGATTCCGCGAGTCGTCTCTGGAGATTGGTGAGAACGACAGGGTTGGTGTCGACAACGCTCTTGTCAATCCAAACCTGAACCCGAGCTCTGCTGGCGTCGGTCTTCAGTAACGGGAGGACTTGATCCCAGTCGTCGGCAAAACAATTGCGTGTACATCGCAACCGAAGCAATTGCGGTACAGTGAAATTCACATCGAGTGAATCTTCGGCAACAGACCAAGGAATCGAAGCCATTTAAAAAAAGCAGGAAGAAGGAATTTTGGCGGGATAATACGGAAAGTGTAACCTAGTTCCGCGCCGTTTGCACGCATTATGCGCCTGCCGTGTCCACCGCTGCTAAAACGACCCTGCGGGTGGCTGGGTCGGCGGACTCGATGCGAACGTGCACCCAGTCTCCGTTGGCTGCGTTCTTCAAGCGTGTCGCACGCGACCGGATCGCCGAATCGGTGGTTTGTACCACTCCCGCTTCTGCATCGACTACTTCCGCCAAGAGAACTTCGCCAACCCGATGTTGCAGCGAAACGGCTTCGAGCAAATCGATCACGGAGCGATCGACATTGGCAGCTCTCCCCTCGCATCTTTCCATGGTTGCGGGCAATCGACCCAGCCTGTCCGTCAACTCGCTGGGAATCGGTTTGCCGTGGGACAGCAACAGCGCAAGCTCGAGTACATAGCGATCCGCCAGTCGCCGCATCGGTGCCGTCGCATGCGAGTAGATGGCCGCGACCGCCGAGTGCCATGGCAGTTTATTCTCGTCGTAGACCGCATAGCTTGCTCGCCCCCCGGCTCGCCGTGCTTCTAACAAGAACCGCTGATGCGTGATGTTGTTTGCGTCCATCCGCCGTTGCAGATCGCGAAGCGACAGGTTGCTCGGCCATTCGATCCCGAGCGCGTGCGCGGCGAGGCGCAATCGAGCTACCGCATTCGGAGCGGGGTCCTCCATGACGCGAAACAATCCGACCTGCGATTGCTTAAAGAGTGATCCAATGGCCATATTGACGGCCAACGAAAGCGTTGCGTTGACCAGCTCCGATGGAAGACGGGCTCGTAAGTCCAGCCTTACCCCTCCCGGCGAACTCGGGTCGGAAACCACTTCTTGTTGAGGAAACTCAACTCGTATTGCGCCCCTCTCCGTCTCGTTGGTCCACATGCGATTCGCAAACTCGGCCAAGTTCGGAATCCGATCTATCTGGACCGCGTCATAGCTAAGCTTGGCGCGACTGCGACAGATCACTCGATCGACACTTCGCAACGTCAGACGTCCGGCAGGGTCCATCGCCACGACTACCAACACGGCTTGTCGAGGTCCGTCCGGCAACAAGCTTGCTGCATTCTGCGAAATGACTGTGGGATAGAGCGGAATCTTCTTTGCAAGACTGTAGATGGTTACACCGCGTCGCCAAGCTTCTTGCTCAACGAGACTGTCATCGCCAGCAAATGCAGCCACGTCGGCCAACGCATACTGGAGGACAATATGTTCACCATCTCGCTCCAACGCAAAGGCTTGATCGAGATCGGTTGACGAAGCCGGATCGAGCGTCACCAAAGGTATCTGCGTAGCATCCTGCCGGCCCGCACGCCAGAGTGGACTGCCGGTTCGATCTTTCGCCCCGACCGCTCCGTTCGCCTGGTCGATGACTTCGTCCGAGAATTCCCCTGGAACCTGAAACTGTTTCGCAATTTCAGCAAACCCATTTGCCAATGCGATCTTTGCTTTCTCAGCGATTCTCATTGAGGCTACCCGTTCGCGACAAGTTTGCCCGATTGGATGTCGCGATCGATCGAGTCAGCCGCGATCCATCCACTCATCATGACCATCGGCATTCCAGGGCCAGGATGGGCAGCCCCGCCCGCAAGATAAAGCCCGTGCAAGTCTCGCGATCGGTTGCCTGGTTTGAATGCGCCCAAGTACTTACCGTGGCTTGCAATCCCATAGATGGCACCGTTGAGAACTCGATATCGTTTATGGATGCCCTCCGGAGTCAAAGAATTTTCGCAAACAATCCTTTCGCGAATACCCTTCATGCCGGCTGTGCGTTCGAGTTTATCCAAGATGACTTCGCGATACTCCGGCAACATTTTGGACCAATCGTGTCCAGGTCGGAGATAAGGTGTGTGAACGAGGACATAGAGGGCTTCGCCACCCGTGGGTGCAACTCGCGGTTCCGTGCTCGAGGGCGCACAAACATACGCGGTCGGGTCGGGCGCAGGCTTGCCCTGCCGATAGATATAGTCGAACTCCTCATGCGGGTCTTTGGAAAACACAAAGTTGTGATGCAGAAGATGTTCGTACCGTTCTTTAAGCCCGAGATAGAGGACCACTCCCGAACATGCAGGCTCGTACTTGCGTCGCTTTTCGAATTTCCGTTCGCTGGTGGTTCCGCGAAGCAGTTCGCGATGCGTTCGAACGGAATCGCAGTTCGATACAACCGCATCCAAGGAGTATTTCCGTCCGTCGCTTGTAACTACACCCGTTACCGAATTGCCTTCATGGAGAATGCTCTGCACGTCGACTTGTGTCTCGATTTCGACCCCGAGTTCGCGCGCGAGCTTGGCCAGTGCCTCAGGGACCGCTCGCGTTCCACCCATAGGATACCAGACACCCTCTTGAGTCTGCATGGAAGCGATTCCACATAGGACCGCAGGGGATGCTTCCGGAGATGAACCAACGTACTGTGTAAAGTGGTCGATCATTTGGGCGGCGCGCGCGTCGGGAATACAGGATCGAACAAGCCCCGCAACGGATCGTCCCATCCTAAGACTCAGGACGTCCATGAGCACCGTCGGAGAAAATGCCCCTCCAACCTCCATCGTGTCGGTTATTCCACTGATACTGCGCCAAAAAAAGAATTTTTCGGAAACCGCGTGAAGGCGTTTGGAAATCTGCATGAAACGTTCATATCCCGAGCCGACATTCGGGACCGCCGAAAAATTCTCAAGGTTGGCCCGCATTTTGGCCGTGTCCGCGACCAAATCGAGCACTCCTCCATCTTCGAAAAAACATCGCCATTGTGGATCGAGTGCCACCAACTGCAAGTAATCGTCCAGATTGCGTTTGGCCTCACGAAAAATGCGTTGCAGGACCGAAGGCAAAGTTAGAATCGTGGGACCCATATCAAAGCGATAGCCCGCTTCGTGATGCACCGCAGCTTTGCCGCCAAGCCACTCGTTCTTTTCAAGCAACGTGACTTGATGACCTCGTGCCGCAAGCGTGCATGCAGCGGCAAGACCCGCCAATCCACTCCCGATGACTCCGACACGCAATGTTTGCGATGATCTTTCGATCATAAATTCCTCGATCCGTTCTTTTTAGTGCGATTGCGCTGCGACCAGGCCGCACGCACGATTTGCATTAGGCCTTGGAACTTTCCCTTGAATTGGCCGTGATGACAGAATTGTAGCAAACCGTCCAGCAGCGACTCGTCGGCTGGATCCGGGGGTTTGGCATGGGGCAACCATGCGCCGAGCCGTATCGACACGACCTTGGGGACCGTCATGCTTAAGAGGCCCTCATC
>JBEBHM010001310.1:0-1528 GCA_040080875.1 Pirellula sp. | reverse complement strand
GTTCGATACGTCAACTATGGTGCTGTTTTTGTGAGTAAACAATTTTTTGTCAGCGGTAATCCGAGCCGTTCACGTTCGCTCCGTAGTAGCGCTGCCACGGTTTGATCGACCTCGCAACGCATAGCAGCCCAAGCACGGCTGGCATTTCGTCCATCGGTAAGAATCGTTTCGCGCACCTTCTCTGTTTCCATCCTCGCGCGATCCAGACGTATCTGTTCGTCTCGTTAATTCCCGCGTCAGTCGTTTGTCATTGCGTTTAGGTTTCATCATCAATTTGGTGGATGTTACCGGAATGATGGTATCTGCATCCAAATACTCAAACACGCACCCCAAAAACTTTCTCGCAGACGTCGTCCCAAAGACAATTGGTCGATCCGAAGACCGACTCCTCAAACGTGCGTTCTGCAGGGAAATTGATTCTAACGTTAGCTCTTGCGGCATACCACAAAAACTTCTGAAATCATTTTGCTGCAGCAGTGACCGTACATGTCACCTCCGTCCTGTACTCTACGGTACACTACGAAACGGAATCTGACTGCGCCAAGAGCGAGTCGAGACGATTCTAAGAGAATCGACTATGCAATTGATAATGAAACCTACAAAGGACTCACGATGGAGGCTTTGTTCGGACAAAGAACTTCTTCCTGGCGAGGAACGAGATCGATGCGTAACTGCATGCGAATGAAGTTGGCGATCTCCTGGCGCCTATACCATCGCCATAATCGACGATTCGAAATTTCCGAAGCGAATGGTGGCTACTTGGTCGCCACATTTGTCCGGCAGAAAATACAACAAGCGATCAGCAGTAGATCGAGAAACCACGAGAAATTCCTGAAGAGCAATCTCATGGAGATACATTTATGAATATGAATTGGAAAGATCGAATATCAGTGGCTCCAGAAATCTGTCACGGCAAGGCCTGTATCAAGTCAACCCGCGTGATGGTATCGGTGATCCTGGACAACCTTGCAGCGGGTGCAACGCGTGAGGAAATCCTGGCTAGTTATCCATCGATACAAAACGAAGACGTGGATGCATCGATTGCTTACGCGGCTGAGCTAGCGCGTGAGCGCGTCGTGCCGATTTCCCCTGGGGCGGCGTAATGCGATTCAAGATCGATGAAAACCTGCCAACAGAAGGTGCCCAGCTTCTACGCGACGCTGGATACGATGCGCTAACCATTCATGATCAGTTTATGGTGGGCAAGCCTGACTCAGTTGTTTCTTCCGTTTACCGTCTCGACAGAATCGTCAGCCGCACATTCTTGTATTGCAAGAAGCCTTTTTGGATGAACCGGCAGAAATAACAGCGATGAATATTGGACAAACCGTCGAACCACGAGCGCGCGGGTTGGTGATGTGCATGAGTTTAAAAAGCCATCGCCAGCCAGACGTTGATATCAAGAAGGTGCATTCCAAGTGCCCTGCATCGCCTCGTTATCCTCACGTTCGTTGTAAGTCTTTCGCTGGCTTTGTGTTGAGCCTGAGGCGCTAGCCGAGTTTTTTGATCGATCTTCGAGCGCTTCAGG
>JBEBHM010001309.1:0-1528 GCA_040080875.1 Pirellula sp. | reverse complement strand
GCTGAGATTATTTTGTGGGATGGTACCCGGTGGGAGCTTGATGAGGCACGCAGGTTTGTAAACCCTCGGATCTCCGAGAGTGAGTTGTATCCTCCCTCAAACTCGATGCTTGAACGGGTATTGAAATCGAAGCAAATCGTCGTTTACCCAAGCCCCAATATCAGTGGCGAAATGCCGTTGAAATCGATGAGCGTGCGAGATTTGCACTCTGCGATAGCCTGCCCAATCCTCGACGTCTTGGAGGGTGGAAAGGAAATACTAGGAGTGCTATATGCCGATCGGATGATGAGCATGGAATGGCAATTGGGAAAAGTCATGGAGGCCGAGCAACAATTGATTGCGATCCTCGCGACGGCGATATCCTCAAGTATTGCTCAGAGAAAGCGAGAAACGCTCGTAACCAAGTATCAACAATTCTTTTCGTCGAAAGTGACGGAAGCCATCAGTTTGAATCCTGCGCTACTCGATGGCGAGGACGTGGATGTCACGGTTTTGTTTTGCGACATTCGAGGGTTCAGCAAGACGACGGATTCGATCGGTCCCAAAGCAGCCATGATGTGGATTGAGGACTTGCTCAGCGAGCTTTCAGCGATTGTCCTCAAGTCGGACGGAGTCTTGGTGGACTATGTGGGTGATGAATTGTTCGCGATGTGGGGTGCACCTGAACGGACACAAGACCATTCGTTGAAAGCGGCCTTGGCGGCGCGTGAAATGATGGCCTTGCGAAAGGAACTTAGTTTGCGTTATGCCCAGACTATTCCGGACGGCGTCGATTTCGGAATAGGAATCTGTACCGGTTCGGCTAGAGTAGGGAACACGGGCTCGAAGCAAAAATTCAAATATGGTCCACTGGGTCGAACGGTAAATCTAGGCAGCCGCATCCAGGGGCTCACCAAACAATGGAAGGTTGCCACTTTGATGGAAGCAACCACCGCCAACTCGATCGCGAGCAACTTGTTGAAACGCAGGCTATGTCAGGCCAGGGTGGTGGGGATGGACGGGCACGTTGACTTATATGAATTGTTGCCTGACGATTCGGACCAGAGTTTGGAACTGACGACACGCTATGCAAAGGCTTTGGAGTTGTTTGAGTCAGGCAATCAATTTCGCGAAGCGGCACGCGCATTTGGTGAGTTAGTGCAGCAATTTCCCGAGGATGGTCCCTCGTTGGTAATGTTGGTGCGTGCGGTCAGTGAACTGGAGGAGCCCTCGTCCCCATTCTCGCCCGTCTGGAGCGCAAAATCCAAGTAACGTTTTAGAATTTGCGGTCGAGCGGAATACACTGAGGATCGGTACTGGTCAGAAGCACCGGGTTGAATGGACAACGCCGAACGAGCCAACGGTTTGGCTGGCTGTGTTTTACGGAGTAGCTGAGGAGTAATATGAAGAAGGAACAAGATCGGAAATCGAAGTGCCTTTGCTTGACCCGTATCTATCGATTCGCGAACATAGACACAAAGAAAAACGAATTAGATTGAAGCAGGGAATCGAGGAAATGATGAACCATGTGGGATCAGCGATACGGTAA
>JBEBHM010001308.1:0-1530 GCA_040080875.1 Pirellula sp. | reverse complement strand
GTCGCTCCCTCAAGAACTGCACTCGCGCCAACGTAATGGTTCGACGTAGCGGGATCGCTCAGATTGATTTGTCGCGAAATCACAGCGGGAATAACCGGCAGCGGCCTCGCCATTTCATGCTGATAAACATCGGAAACGGAGGAAGTCCCCAGGGTGGCAAAGTTGTTGGCCAGCGCTCTGCCTTTGTAAATCGATAGCCGTCGCCCGGAAACGATATCCGCCATGGCAAACGACGACCTCCCGCTCGCATTGCCATCAACGTTTCCAAGTGGTCCGAAGAACCATGAGGGGATATCGGGGTTGTCATCTGGTCCATAGAACGGAGAGCCCGGTTCGACGACGAGATCAGGCTTTGTGAAAAGCGGTGTGCTCGGAGCGGGCGCCTCGGTTCCACCAAAGAACACTTGACCAACGAGGTGCCATTGACGATATCCGGATTCATCCACACTATCGGCGGGGTTACCAAGAATCAATCCCAACTCATCGGCGCCGACTCCATCGATATTCCCAAGCGGAACTGCAAAACCTCGAGGAATGGTTCGGCTGGCCGATGCGAACGTATAGTTCCCGCCTGCCGCAATCGCTGCGCCTGAAACTACAAAGATGGGGTCTGTCTGCGACGATGTACTATTGAGAATGAAATCCGCGAATGGCGTTCCATTATCCGCGATCACGTTGCCAGCTTCGAGCAGTTCATATGTCGACATGGATGCGCCACTCACCACCGCATACTTGATCGTCTCCGCATCGTAGACTAGGCCCGGTGTCCATGGTTGCGATGCACCCGAAAAAACCATGACTCGTCCCGAAGCACCTTGGGACAACGTCGCAAACTCTGGAACTTGATCCCCGTTCAGATCGCCCACGCGCGCAACGCTGTATCCAAAGTACTCGTTGGCCAGGCCCGCAATGCGAGCTAAATGAGTCGATGCCGTGAGCGACACTCCTACCATTCGAACTTGCACATCATCGACATAGAAGCCTTCGAAGTTGTTGTAGATCTCGTCCACGCTATCAAAATCAAAGCTGACTTGAATCGATGGGCCCGTGATCTGGCCAAGGTCGAGCGATACGATACTCTTCCAAACGCCGCTGCGATCGATGAGACGGTCGTGGCTGCCATGCAGAGTTGTTATAGGTTCCAGCGGATTGGAAAAGTCCTTGCTGGCGTTCACGACCACGCGATCGAAGTTGCCGTTGGCTCCTTCGGTCTCCATAAAGTACTTGTAAGCCAAACTGAGTTGCGCACCCATCGGCACGTTTTGCAAATCGATCGTAAAGTACGCTCGCCCCAAGACTCGCTGCGGAATGTTGTTGATCTGTAACTCGTAGTTGCCTGCCGAGTCATTACCAAAATACAAACTGTGATCCGCCGAGTGGCCGAGATCGTTGGCTCGTCGCTCGGTTACGTGCCAAAGGTTTTGATCGACCGTACCAATCTGTGTGATCCCACTAAAGGTTGCTTCATTGCGAAGTCCAAAGCCATCCAGGTCGGCACCAGCAACTCCTGTAAAATCTGCAAGAAACAGA
>JBEBHM010000548.1:0-5970 GCA_040080875.1 Pirellula sp. | reverse complement strand
ACGCGAATCATTGTACACGCAATCGAACGGTCTTTTCCCCTTCGGAGTCTCGGACAATCAATTTGATTGAGCCCGACTTCGTCGCCATTTTCATGGCTTCGGAGAACTTCTGCGGAGAATTGACCTGCACTCCATTCACCGACAAGATCACCACGCCCGGAGGAATGAGGCCTTGAAACGGCCCTCGTCGGTCGACACCCTTGACTTCAACCCCTTCGCCTGCCGCCAAACCGTATTCTTCTCGGGCTTCCCGTGAAACTTGCCCAATCACTAATCCATAGCCTTGGACGGTTCCACCGGAGCTTGCCGCAAGCGCTTCTTCATCGAGTTCTTGTACTTGGAGCGTGACGTCCGTCGATCGACCATCTCGCACATCAGTGAGTCGAACTTGAGTACCAGGCTTGGTCTCACCGATCGCTCGTCGCAACGCAGAGCCTGTCGTTATGCGTTCGCCATTGATCGCTGTAATCACGTCCCCTTTCTTCAAGCCTGCTTTCGCGGCCGGGTAATCGTCGCTAACGCTTAATACCAACGCTCCCTTTAGGTCTTTCGGCAAAGACAACTTATCTCTGATATTCGGCGCCAAGGTAAGGGGTTCTAAGCCAATAACTCCGCGAGTTACCCGCCCCTTGGTGATGAAGTCGCTGAGAATCCTCTGGGCTGTGTCGCTCGGCACTGCAAAGCAAACACCGTTGTACCCACCCCCACGAGAAGCGATAGCCGTGTTGATTCCGATCACTTCACCGCGCAAATTCAATAGTGGACCACCACTATTCCCCGGGTTGATTGCCGCATCCGTCTGAATAAAGTCATCGTACAAAGTGATATCCTGGCCAGTCCTATTGATCGCGCTAACAATGCCTGCCGTCACCGTTTGCGCCAATCCGAATGGGCTGCCGATGGCAATGACCCAGTCACCCACCTCCATCGCGGACGACCGACCAATGGGCGCTGCCACCAATCCTGTTGCATCGATCTTTAGCACCGCGATATCGGTTCTGGGGTCCGTCCCGACAACCTTGGCTTCGAATACCCTCTCGTCGCTAAGTACCACTTCAAGAACACTGGCTCCTTTCACGACATGGTTGTTCGTCAAAATATATCCGTCGGGTGAAACGATAACACCAGATCCGAGCCCATTATCGATCCGACCATTCTGTGGTACATCATCATTGTATCCACCAATTCCTCCGCCAATTCCTCCGCCTAACGGACCCAAAAGGTCTTCGATCGAGAGCCCCTGACCTCGTGCCAGTGAACTTACGTCCACCATGTTTTTGATACTCACCACGGACGGTTTGAGCGATTTCGCAACGTCCCGAAACACTTTTGAAATCTGTTCTGCGCCGGTCGTATTCACGCGATCAAGTGTACCTCGAGCCTGCTGAGCCTCCGTGATCTGCTGCGCATAGGCATGCGACGGTTGGGCCGCCTGATGCGACAAAAGCCAATATCCGATCGGCGCGCTAATAATCACCAGCAAAAACAACAGCTTCCAGGTTCCAAGTGGACGATTCATTGTCAATAACTCACAAAATAAGCGGGGTAAATTCTGGCTCATTCGACTTTGCCAAATTGGCTTACGTCACAATGTGGAGTTCGGATCAGCAACAAAATTCGTGCCAAAAATTCACATTCTTTATAGCAAAAGAGGCTCTGACAAAGTCAAGATTTGTGACGGAATGTCGAATCTGCCAAAAATCCGCAGCTTCTACTGCGGTGCCGGCAAGTCTCGGCCCCGAAACCGGAAGTACCCGATCATGTAAGTAATGCACCCAAGCGCCAGCAAAATGCTGACGTACGAAACGGGCCCAACCGAGTCGATACACCGCATCCACCATGATCCACTACTCCCTGGATCCACGGTCCATGCCCAAGCGACTTCAGGCTCCCGAACCACCTTTTGTACGATCCAATCGGGTTGATAAGCGGCGAGAAAACTCAGCGGCTTCAGACCGCTCAGTTTAGGCGTAGACTTGGACAAGACAAACAGAAGCAGTTGCAAGACATACACCCCAATCACAATGCCAATCGTTCTCCACCGATATTGATCGAATGCACTCACCATAACGCTCAGCCCCAGCACCAAAAACCCCAACGCAAACAGGTTCCACGTTGGCACAATATAGACCGAGGCGGATACCAAATCCGTGAGCGGAACTAGCTTCGATTTGGGAGCAATAAAGGGATTCGACAATTCAAAGTTGAGGATGGGCAAGCGAATTCCAGACGATTCCCGCACTAAGGTTGCGTTGGTATGGAGTCCAACGAATAGACCACAATAAACCAAAAGGCATAGCAACGCCAAACCTGTGATCGTCACAACGGCGTGTGCGGCCATCAGCTGACCACGTCCAACGGGCTGAGACAACAACATCTCCATGGTACCGCGCCCCAACTCGCCGCTGACCACGTCCGAACCGCGAGCAATGCTCCAAACCAAAACGCAAAGTATCAGGACAGGCTCATCGAAGGTAAACCCAATGATCCCGTGGTACGTCAGGAACTGTTCGAGTGGTACCGGAGAGAATTTTTCAAACGCACGAAACTGTTTCAGGATCGGCTCAAAGCCGCTCAACTCAAATTGGCTTACCGTCCAAATCCGTACCCACGGAAAGAAGAAAAGTACAGCAGCGCATGCACACCACAACCAAATCGACTCCCCGATGTATTTCTTGAGCAAGATTCGAAACATGCAATTACAAGCTTTGGTAGTGGATCGTTACAGGAGGAGCATCGCTACGTTGACGTAGATAAGCAACCCAAGAATATCGCTAATTCCCGCGACAAATGGATTGCTCATCAATGCAGGGTCCAACCCCAAACGCTTAAAAAGCAATGGCAGCATGCTTCCCGTACAGGTGCCACAAATGACCACTGCCAGGACCGTTATCGGAATAACGATGGCTGCATAAATCGTAGGCGCCAAGAAGATTGCGCACCCAAAACCAATCACGCCCATGAAGCTGCCAAGCACCACCCCCATGATTGCTTCTCGCTTCAAAATGACGAACCAATCGCGCCCGCGAACATCGTTTGCATTGAGCGCCGTGATGATCAACGTGGAAGATTGACTTCCCGAGTTCCCACCACTGCTGATGATCAACGGGATGAACAACACTAGCCAACCGAATCGTTCGAGCTCCGCGTTGTAGCTCTTGAGCAATACTGCCGTTAGCAATGCCGTGAAGAACAAAATGGTTAGCCAGATCCCTCGTTTCCACGACAATGTGATGATCGGGGTTCGCATATACGAGTCCGTGAGTGGCGTCACGGCCGCAATCCTCTGGACGTCCTCGGCGGCTTCCTCGCGCACAACGTCGATCACGTCGTCGTGCGTGATAATGCCTAGCATATGCCGTTGATTGTCCACCACCGGGATCGCCAGCAAATTGTAAAAGGCCACTTTTTGAGCCACCTGCTCTTGATCATCCTGAACGTTGACGGTAACCAAGTCTCGCTTCATCAAGTCAACCAGCTTGGTTTCCGGCCGACCAATTGCCGATACGAGCGATCGCGTGCTCACCACTCCTTGCAACTGATTGACGTCATCGGTCACGTAAATGTAATAGATCGTTTCAAGGCGTTCGGCCTGACGACTGAGCTGTTCGAGCGCCTGTCGCAACGTAAGGGATTGCGAGAGGCAAGCCGCTTCGGTGGTCATTAAAGCGCCGGCAGTCCCTTCGGCAAACGTCTGCAAGCGGCGAATATCTCGCCGATCGGTTGCTGGCACGAGCGCCAAAATCTGATCGACCCGTTCGGTGCTGACCTTTCGCAGCAAGTCCACCGCATCATCGGCCGGAAGATGGGTTACCAAAGTCGCGACTTGACGTTCGTCCTGCTCGGCAAGCAATTCGACTTGGCGGTCCCATTCAAAATACTGAAAGATCTCGGCTTGCAAGCTAGCGTCAGCGTGCTGCAGTACGGCCCAAGTTTCACGGGAATCCAGCCCCTCCATAAACTCCGCTGTACGCGCAGGATGGAGAGCAATACAAAACTCGCGCAGCTCCTCGGACTGCTTTTCTGCAAGCATTTCGCGAAGTTCGGGGAGAAACAGCGTGTTCATCATGAAGTCAATTCGTCGGTCCAACGCAAGTGGGTGCAGTTAGCCTGTCAAAAGCTGGGTGGTGCAAAAATGCTGCGCCCTAGATTTGATCGATGTCGGCCCCTTTGATCAAGGCGTTCGTCAATTCGATCCTTTCCTAGGAAAACGTGGTTGTCGGCTGGAATCCAATGTTAGGACTTTTTCAGTGACCCCCTTGAGTACTAGGGTGCCTTTCGAGACCATGGTACGTTCCAAAACAAGATATTCAGACGATCGGCCAAACTAGCATGCCGATCACGAGACCACTTTTACACCCATCGACGCCGAAAGCTTACTGAAACATTATGAGAAAAAAATTCGAACGGATTTGTTTGTTGACGATTCTCGCGGTGACGTTGTCAAGCGTTGGCTGTGAATCAAAACCATCATCCACCTCTACCACGAAATCTAACTCTGCCACTCCCGCTGCAACGCCCAAGTTTTCCCTTGCGTGGAGCGAATATCCGTCTTGGAGCATCTTTGATGTTGCGAGCACTGCGGGACTGATCGACGGCGCCGCTGGACAAATGGGACCGATCGAGAAGAAGCACAACGTCGACATCGAACTGAAACCCCTTGACTACGATTCTTGCATTTCGCTTTACGGAACTTCGCAGGCCGACGCGGTCTGTATCACCAACATCGACATCTTGGGGCCAGCTGCGTCTCGCAAGAGCGTTGTCATCCTACCTACTTCGACTTCGAATGGTGCCGATGCATGTATCGCGGCCGGGATCAACTCCGTGGATGGCCTTGCCGGAAAAACCACCCGAGGCCTTGAAAAGAGCGTTTCGCAGTTTTGTTTCAATCGTTGCCTCGAGAAACTGGGCAAGAACCCAAAGGACTTCCCGTTCTCCCAAATGGACCCACAAGCTGCTTCCCAGGAATTTCAACGCACTTCCTCAAACTTGCAATCGATCATGGTTTGGAACCCGTTCGTGATGCAGACGCTTGTCACGCGTTCCGACGCCAAAGTCCTCTTCGACTCGACCAGCATTCCAGAAGAGATCATCGATATGGTGGTCATGGGTGCTGACTCGCTCAAGAAACCCGGCGGCAAAGAATTCGCAGCCGCCCTCGCAGAAACGTTCTATGCCATGAACAAGCGAATGGCGGATCCAGCCACCCGCGACAAAACCCTCATCGGCATCGGAGAGAAATTCGCGCAATTAAAACTCGATGACATGAAAAAAGTCGTTGTGCAAACACGATTTTATGGCGATCCAAACGATGCCATCGCACTCTTCGGTAGCGACAAGTTCCAAAAGGAAACGATGCCGATCGTAGCGAAATTTTGCTCAGAATATGAACTGACAACCAAACCCACCACCGTCAGCTACGGCACCGGTGAAGGTATGCTCGACTTCGACACAACGTTCCTGAAAAACGCCCTATCAGCAAAATAGTACTGGGGCATTTTCCATCCTTATTTTTGAGGTTGAAGGTAGTGGATCTTGTCAAAGATCCCTGCGATCTAGGAGGTTTAACAACCTCCACTACCCCATTTTTAAGCTTTGAAGACGCAATAGGGCATGGCGCAGTGGATCTTGTCAATTAACAAGATCCACTACAAAAAACAATAAGTTGTTACAAAGTAACAACTTATCTTTTCCCTGGTGTGGCTGTGGTGGGATCGTCAGGCCATGCATGTTTTGGATAGCGTCGTTTAAGTTCTTTCTTGACAACTGGATACCCGTTGGCCCAAAACGATTCCAAGTCGTCTGTGATCTGCTGGGGACGCATGTTGGGTGCCAACAAATGCAATAGGATCGGGATCCGCCCAGCAGCCACGCGCGGCGTGGCTCGAGTAGAAAACATTTCTTGAATCTTGACCGCCATTATGGGTGGCTTGCCTGCTTGGTACTGAATCCTGATCGAGCTACCGC
>JBEBHM010001307.1:0-1535 GCA_040080875.1 Pirellula sp. | reverse complement strand
CTTGTTTGGAAACGCCAGTCCGTAACTATGAAAACCACCGGAGACGACCACGATCGTTCCATCGTGCTCTTCCAACGCTGATTGGATTCGAGATCGCATGAAGGCCTCGCGATTGGAATCGGACAAGCTGATTTCGCCATCCCCAAAGCGAATATGCAAGCACAATGCATGAACCCGTCGCAGAAATTCTTGAGTCTCCAATTGCCAATCCGATTCGACCAAACGATCCCACAATTCGTCAAAATTCTCGACCTGCATGCGTTGGCATAACAAGTTGACGTGTCGGCCTTCGCGAAGTTCAGCGTCCGCGTATCGATGCGTGGTGCGATCAAGTCCAGCCGTTTCTATCCATGGCAGATCGATGAACTCAATCGGGCAATTCAAGTCGCGAGCGGTTTGAATTGCAACCCATTCAGGTGAATAGGAACAGAAGGGATAATAGGCTGCGTTCCCTTTGCCGTCTGCGGTATGGAAATAGCTGTAGATCGCTATGGGCAATTCATGATCCAGCATCAATTCATCGAGATGCTCGTTGTAGTCGCTTGGCCCCTCGATCAAAACGGCAGAGGGCTTGATCGCCTCTATCAGTTGCTGCACCATCGATGCGCAGACGGGACTATGGTGTCGCACAGGAACATAGACGACACGCTGTGAGGTATCCGTCAGCCGCTCGAGCACCGTTTCGAAAGAAGATATGTTCACCGCTGTCATTGTCAATGGAGTTCGTCGCGAGCGTGGAAGAATGCCTGCCAACAGCCGGTCTTTCGCGACTTGATCACGTTGTCAAAGTAGTGACGCACTTTCTTGAGATCATCAGGATTGTCCTTGAGGACCGAACCGACGAGATACTGTACCAAATGCGATGGAGTGAGAGTTCCGTCGGCATAATAGTACGCATGCATGCCTGCGGCGCTGGCTGTCGCGACAGCTTCAGCGGTGCTCAGAACCGTTGAGACTCCTTCGATCCCTTTGCCGTCGACCGTCTTGCCCTGTCTCAATTCGCGGAACGTAGTGACCAGGACTTCGGTCAGATCCTCGGAAAGCGTGATAGGCACACTGCTGCGGCTCAAATGCCGATTGGCTTCCTGCTGAACGAGCGCCATTTCTTGTTTGAGTTCGGCGATGGGTTGAACCGTCTCGAAATTAAAGCGTCGTTTTAGGGCGGCACTCATTTCGTTCACACCCCGATCGCGTGTGTTGGCGGTGGCAATAATGTTGAAGCCGGTTTGAGCGAAAAGCACTCGTTTGTCGTCGTGCATCTCGGGAATCGACATGACGCGGTCGCTTAAGATGGATAGCAGTACGTCTTGAATTTCCAGCGGACATCGCGTGATCTCTTCGAAGCGAACGATTTTGCCTGTGGTCATCCCGCGGTGCAAGGGCGCGGGAACGAGCGAGCGTTCGTTGGGCCCTTCGGAAACCAGGAGCGCGTAGTTCCATGAGTATTTGATGTTGTCTTCGGTGGTGCCTGCGCTACCTTGTATGGTCAACGTCGAATCACCACAGATCGCGGCAGCAATCAACTCGCTGAGATA
>JBEBHM010001306.1:0-1536 GCA_040080875.1 Pirellula sp. | reverse complement strand
AGCTAGGATAGTGAGATTCTCTGTTAAGCGATCCTGCAACTGCAACAGTTGACCGTCTGATACAAGGCTGCTGGCAATCTCATTTGTCATCTTTTGCGCGACCACTAAATCATTGTTCCATTGCATTACTTCAGTAACATGAGACTTCTGTTGTCTTTCCACCATCCCCAAAAAGTGGACTAGGTTTAGCTCTTGGCGTTGGTTGAGTTCGTCCCACCTAAGTTGGGTTACGTCGAGCCGGGTATTCCATTGATCAATGAGTGCTTTTTCGAAAGACACCAACGACGACATGAGGGTCGAATTCGATGCGATCAGTACATCCATAAATGGCTTGATCGCTCCATCAATGCTTTGGAATCGATGGAGAAGTTCATCTTCTATATAGGAGTCAATTTTTTGCAGCTGTTCATTGTCGCGTCGTTCGACTAAGAATCGAATGAGATAGGTTATCACCATGCAGGTCATGGCAGTGAAGGTTGTGTTGAAAGCGGTTCCCATGCTGCTCAACATCTTAGGAAGTTTTTCCGTCAGACCTTCCATTGACAAACCGGTTAGCGCAGCGCCGAAATGCACCACCGTCCCAATTAGACCGAGAATTGGAAGAATGGTAGTGACAAAGCGAGAGAAGCCATATCGGTCGAATACTTGGTCGCTGTTCCGAGTCCCAAGCGATTCAAGGTACTCTCGAAAACCATCGGCGGATTGACGTTCATGGACAAACCTCAGGGCTGACTGAATTCTTTGGTACAACATGGAATCAATGTCCGCGACGTGGTCGAGCCGCAATTCATCCAAGAGATCACCAGCTCGGTCCGTTTTTTCGAGCCCTTGGCACAGCGGTAGCGAGACGCGACCTATGGCTGCTTTCTCTCGTGTTCCCTTCAGAAAGCACAGCAAATGCTCTGCGTTTGCCCAGAAAAACAGCAGAACAATCGCGTATTCTGTAGCGTGGTGAGTTGTGTAAGCGTGGAGGATTGAGTCACGCATAAACGGCAAGTGAACGAACAGGTAGTATATTCCACTAATGCCCATGCCGATCACGAATGCACTCGATCCACCCCCTCGTTTTTTTCGGAATGAAAATGAAATCATTTGGTCGTCCTTTCAAGTGACGTCCTTGTGTTGAAGTGGCGGTTTCGCGTAGCCTATGGCTCGGTCTTTCCGAAGTAATCAGGAAAAACCTGACAGGAGCTTTATCCTTTTGTGCTTGCTATTCGCTCAACCATTCGTTGATTAAGCGTATTGCCATTCCTCGCCAGTTCGTCGCAAATACTGGTTCAGAGCGGATTTCGATACGATCGACCTGTTCAATAATGGCATGTCGCGCGGTCTACGTAGATTTGGAGGCAACTACACGCCGACAAGCCCGAGAATCGATTTAATCACTACCAACGAACTTCCGTTGAGGGAAAGTCTAGTTAATTGCAGTGAGAACCTCCTGTTTTTTGCCGAGGCAAAAGTAGGGTTCCACGCGGTGCTTGACGGCGAAAGACAGTTTCAGTGATCAAGTAGAACTTCGCATACTAAAACCTGGAG
>JBEBHM010001305.1:0-1537 GCA_040080875.1 Pirellula sp. | reverse complement strand
CACGGGTGTTTCTTTCGTTACTTCAGGCGGTTAAGAATTAAGTAAGTGCCATTCGTATCGGACCCCGTGCGTTTTCGTGACCCCGTGCGTTTTCGCAACATAAGATCGACTTCGGTCCGTGTCGTCTCATTTCGATTTGTCATCTTGCGGAACAGCATCTCCGACGGTGAACAATCGCGTCGCAAGAGCACGTGATCTACGCATCGCGCGTACGAGCATGACCGACGTGATCACAATGCCAACAAGCGTCGCTGTCGACGCCCAGCTTCCAACGTCTGCAACGTTGAATGTCCGATACACGAGGAAGCATACTGACAAGAGGGGGGCCGCCGTGACCGATGCATATGCGAGGGCCGAGCTTAGTCGATCTCCGTACATCGCGAACCATGGCAGATCAAATGTGGAGTCGGTAGCCATCAGCAATTTGGTCAATTGCGTGAGTTGAGTCGCGAGGTACAACATAAGCAACAGACATGCCATTGATCCCGCGAGGGCTGCCAATCGAGCAGGCACTTTCACTCCGAGGAGCTCGAGAGTGCCGCTTTCTCGCGATTCCAACACGCGCAGAGACAGAATTGCAAGATCCAATCGTTGGTCTTTCAGCTCTGGCCAGAACGGTTGCACCGTCGCAAGCGGATCCCTCACAAGCAGTTGCGACGTTACCCATTGATTGATCGAAAGGCTCTCGACTTGTGCGCGTGCTACCGCAGGTGCCCGCAGCTGTTCGAAGTGTCGAATGCCGAACGACCGTTGCTGCGGATCTTCGTCGGGCCAATCCAAATGCAGTTGCCGACCGTCCTGAGGACGATTGGCACCGATGTACCATCGGAGTCGATATGTGTTGGCATTGCGTTCGAGAACCGGTTTGAACTGCGGCAAAGCGGTGGTCAGAATCGCGAATAGTGCTGGCGCATCAGGCATCTCTACGGTGACCGGGTGATCCTTCGTCAAGTATTCTCGAAGCTCCAAAAGGGTCTTCGACTTGATCGCCGTGGCAAGGTCTTTGACACCCGCGGTTTCGTCGAATTCCACATTGGTAAGCTCGATTGGTACGCCCGTCGCCTCACTCACGCGCTTGAGACCAGCCGAAAACCCATCGCGGTCAAGGTGCTGCCGGAGAGTTGCGGTGACGGACTTTGAGAAGGCGTCAATATCCAGATGTTGAATCTGTTCCAAAGCACGTATCGCTTCACGAGCCTCGCGCGGTGTGTCTCCCGTGCTTGCAAACACGACTACGACCGCGCAGACGCCGATCAGCGTCAGGTGGACAGCTCGCGCGTGATCGATCAGTTTATCCATTCGGCACCGCGACAATTTTCCACCCAATTCGAACGACCCGAGATTGTACTTGGAACTATCTCGGCGGTTCCGCAACAGGGGGAATGATGGCTCATCGATGGCATCGCACGGCCTAGCTAGGTCGGGCTAACGTTAAGTTAAGGGGCGCGCCGCTTTTGGCGCGTCCCGCTTGAACGAGAGGTTAGACTGGACGATGGCTCCACAAGACGCCCAGACACAAATTTGTGAAGTACGCTAG
>JBEBHM010000547.1:0-5995 GCA_040080875.1 Pirellula sp. | reverse complement strand
CACTCGCTGCAAGCGGGCAGCGTATTTGTTCGAGCATGAAACGATTCCGGTGGGAGATGGGCAGCAGTCCGTCGACCAGTTCATACATCAGCAATCTGCTAGCACAGGCCTGCCTGAGCACATGTGCCGCAACAATATGCAGAAAAACTGCTTCGTGTTGAGCAACATGGACAAAATCCTCGACTCTCTCACGCGTGGCCTCGACCTTGAGATTTTTTCACGCGGTTATGGCGAAGAAGGTCGCAATGTGACCGTAAGTTTCCAGTGCCAAACACCGGTCTTGGGCGCAGTATTGCCTAACAACTCACCCGGTGTACACACGCTATGGCTTCCGGCTGTGCCGCTCCAAGTGGGGCTCGTGCTGAAGCCTGGATCGCAAGAACCTTGGACTCCTTATCGAATGATCAGCGCTTACATCGAAGCGGGGATTCCGGCCGAAGCGTTTTGCCTTTACCCTGGTAGCCATGATGTTGGATCGACCATCATGAGCAAGTGTTCAAGAAGCATGATCTTTGGTAGTGCTCAAACCGTGGAACAATACGCGGGCAATCCACGAGTTCAAGCACACGGTCCTGGATTCACGAAGATCTTGTTTGGCGATGACGTGGTCGACCATTGGGAAGACTATCTCGACATGATGGTGGAAAGCGTGCTGAGCAATTCAGGTCGCAGTTGCATCAATTGCTCAGGCATTTGGGCTTCACGGCATACAAAAGAAATCGGCGAAGCGCTGGCCGCTCGTATCGGAGGCATTGATATATTGCCACCTACGAATCCCAACGCGGCGCTCGCGGCCTTTACCAATCCGCAGATGGCCAAAGGTACATGGGCGATGGTGCAACAGGACTTGGCCGAGGCTGGTGTCGTTGACATGACTGCATCGTACGGTGAAAGATTAGTGGAACACGAACGATGTGCCTATTTGCGTCCGATGGTGGTGCTGGCTGATTCACCACAACGCGCCGTGGCCATGAAAGAGTATATGTTCCCATTTGTTTCCATCGTGAAATGCGAACAAAAGGATATGCTCAAATCGATCGGTTCCACGTTGGTCGGGACCGCATTGACAGCCAATGAAACTTGGATTGATGAGCTGACCAACGCCACCCACATCGATCGCCTCAACATCGGACCCGTGCCGACGAATCGGCTAAACTGGTTGCAACCACACGAAGGCAATTTGATTGATTTCTTGTTCCGTTCGCGGGCCTACCAAATCGTTCCATTGCGAGTTGCACAACCTGTCTAGTCGCGAACTCAATCTCGGTGGTCAACCCGCTCGATCGGACAACGCCATTTCAAAACTATCTATGGCTATCGAATCACTGATCGTTTCGCCTGGACCTAATGAACGCTCGGTTCGAACCCCGGATGGAAAGATATGTCAAGTTCCAAAGGGGTGGGAATTGCTCGTACCTGGCGATGCTGCGCTCACACGGCGAGTGAAAGCCGCCGGTCCTACGTGGGCGGTCCAGGAATCCAAGGGACGCAAGATTTTCTCACGCGGCATTTGGGCTCCGGCGGATACGATTGCCAAGCTTCGTGCCGAATTGGAGGTGGAACGCTCCTCGCCAACGTACGCCAAGAAGCGGGCTGCAGATGCTCAGCGACGTGAAAAGAAACAAACGGAATACGTCGAGGATTTCGGGGCTGCCGTGTTGGAATTCCTTGATTTTCACGCAACATATGCCGTCATTGCCCAGCGGCTTGCCAAAGCGGTCACCGAACATGCAACGCCGATTGGAAGCGGTACGGTTGCAAGAACCAAACTTATCCCCATCGAACGGCGGGCTGAGTCAGCCGTTATCGCTTGGATGCGCCATCAAACGACGTCGTATGACAATCTTAAAATAGAGCGAGTCAAAGGTCGTCGACGCGAAGTGCGACGTATGCTCGCCGAAAAGTCGCGATCTCTGTTGCAAGACTATCGTCGAGGGAATCCGGTCGATGCACTTCGCTGCCCATTACAAAAAGCGCTATCAGGATAACATCCATGTATCACCAGACCATCATTAAGCCAAACGCGGAAGAAGTGGCTATCGCAGCGACGGAGTGGCTCATCGAAACCATTCAGGAGTGCATTGCCGCGCGAGGTGCCTGCTCAATCGCACTGTCGGGAGGTTCGACCCCCAAACGACTTTATCAACTGATCGCTGAAAACGAATCCAAGAGCGTCGATTGGACCAAAGTCATCTTGATTATGGGTGATGAGCGGAATGTGCCGCATGACCATGTTGACAGCAACTACAAAATGGTGCGAGAAGCGTGGTTGGATCGGCTAGATCCGTCCTCCAATCCAAAATCCGTTCCAAGTGTTTATCCGGTCGGAATCAAAGTCAAATCACCCGAGCGTGCGGCAGCAGAGTACGAAACACAATTGCGAGAAGTGTTGGGTGCCGAAAAGGGGGAACGCGACGAAGACTTTCCCGCCATCGACATCGTTCTCCTCGGATTAGGCGATGACGCGCACACGGCTTCGTTGTTTCCGGAGACCGACGCCCTCAAAGAAACGCGGCGGCTCTATGTGGCTAACTTTGTCCCCAAATTTTCGGCGTATCGATTGACTCTGACCGCTCCCGTCATCAATGCCGCTAGAAATGTGGCGTTCTTGGTGTGTGGCGTCTCGAAGCGACCGGCCGTCGATGTCGTGCTACATGGCCCTCGCCATCCCGATGAATACCCAGCTCAGCTGATCGAACCCAAACTGGGGAGACTTTGGTGGTTTCTCGATACTGCCGCAGCCTCCGAAGTTTTGAAGTAAGAAATATCCTATGTCTGATGTATCGGATTCCAATGCACCCAACCCTAGCGGCCCCTCGTTGAATGGCTTGCGAATTGCAGGCTTGGAAAGCAGGCGTCGCGACGATTTCGCAAGGTTGATCGAACGGTTTGGTGGTATACCATTCGTCAGCCCATCCATGCGTGAACTTCCGATCGAAAAGAACGCTGAAGCGGTCGACTTTGCCTATCGAGTCATTACGGGCGAGATAGGCGCCGTCATCTTTTTGACAGGAGTTGGATTTCGTCAGTTGATCGCAGCCATTGAGCCGCATGTAGATAAGCAACGTTTTCTCAATGCCCTCTCGGATATTCCAACGTTGGCGCGCGGGCCCAAGCCGGTCGCTGCCATGCGAGAGTACGGACTCCAGCCCACGCATCGAGCACCCGAGCCGAACACATGGCGAGAAGTGCTTCAGACGATTGATCAACATCTCCCTATATCCAACCTCACGGTCGGATTGCAAGAATACGGGATCACAAATCACTCGCTCATCGGAGGACTCGAAGCACGTGGTGCCAAGGTAACCACGGTTCGGGTCTATCAATGGGATTTGCCCGAAGATACTCAACCTTTGGAAGACAACATTCTCGCCCTCGTGCAAAACGAACGCGATTGTTTGTTGTTCACGAGTGGCCATCAGGCGGTCAATCTAATGCGAATCGCAGCCGCACTTGATTGCGACGATGCATTGCGGGCGGCCTTCAAACTCATGGTCATCGGCTCGATTGGCCCCACCACAAGCGAGATGCTCCAGCACTTGGAAATCCCCGTCGACTTCGAGCCGGAACATTCCAAGATGGGGCATTTAGTACAAGCCGCTGCCGAGAAATGCCACAGGATCTTGAAGGCCAAGCGATTTCGAATCGGGTCCGCATCTGTGCTGAATACCCCTGTACCCAACTCGCCCATAGACCCGCTGCAAGACAGTTGCTTTATGCGAGCTTGCTATCGCCAACCTACCGATGTGACTCCCATTTGGCTTATGCGGCAAGCAGGACGGTATATGGCGGAATATCGTGCCGTTCGAGAACGAGTTTCATTTCTGGAACTATGCAAAAATCCTGCGATGTGTGCAGAAGTCATGGTTACCGCCGTCGAAAAATTGGGGGTGGATGCGGCGATTATTTTTTCCGACCTCTTGCCTATCCTTGAACCCATGGGCTTCGAATTGGAGTTCACTGCGGGAGACGGACCTGTCATTCACAATCCCATCCGTGTCCCAAAGGACATCGACCGCGTTCTTGCTTTGCAATCCATGGACGCACTCCAATTCGTTCCGGATACGGTCAAAGCCACACGGGCTAGTTTGCCACCAAAAATTCCCATTATCGGTTTCTCAGGATCTCCATTTACGTTAGCCAGTTACATGATCGAGGGTGGTGGGTCGCGAAACTACATCCATACCAAGACCCTGATGTTCACCGACCCTGTGGCTTGGAAGGAACTGATGAATCGCCTAGTGGATTCGATCGCACTTTACCTGAACTCGCAGATTGCGGCCGGCGCACAATGCGTCCAACTGTTCGACTCATGGGCAGGCTGCTTGTCTCCCAACGAGTATCGCACTCGCATCTTGCCACACATGCACCAACTTTTGGAGTCGATCGTCCCCGGCGTACCGGTGATCAATTTTGCGACGGGCAATCCGATGTTGACCTCGCTGCTGCGAGGCGACCACCGAACGGTCGTCGGGCTCGATTGGCGAGTGCAATTGGACGTGGGATGGGACATGGCCGGTAGCGATCGCGCGGTTCAAGGCAATTTGGATCCGACCGTACTTTTTTCCGATATTGATACGATTCGCGATCAGGCCCATTACGTTTTGACGCAAGCAGCCGGACGACCAGGCCACATTTTCAATCTTGGCCACGGCATCTTGCCGGGTACTCCAGTCGACCATGTCATCGCGTTGGTCGATATGGTTCACGAAATGACTGATCGCAGAAAGTAGAAAGTAGCCTCGGGGAAGCGGCCGCCACATTTATGTTGTTTCAAAATGTTTCACTGCTGTCGGTCGGCTTTGTGTTACCGCCCATCGTGATCACGTCGGACGAGATCGAGCAACGATTGTCCCCGGTCTATACAAGGCTCAAACTACCACAGGGCCGACTGGAGGGAATGAGCGGAATTCGGGAACGCAGACTTTGGAATCCTGGAACGCGACTCAGCGACATGAGCGCCGAGAGCTGCCGCCTCGCATTGACCGCAGCAGAGGTTGCCCCAAAGGACATCCAATGCTTGATCCACGCAAGCGTCTGTCGCGAATACCTCGAGCCAGCGACTGCATGTCGAGTGCATCACTTGGTCGGGCTTCCGGAACATGCGTGGGTGTACGACGTTTCGAATGCATGTCTTGGCGTAATGAACGGTGCGGTTCAAATTGCCCAGCTCATTGAATGCGGAGCCATTCGGGCTGGATTGGTTGTTGGCACAGAAGACTGTCGCGGACTGTTAGAAGCCACCATTTCGCAATTGAACGCAGATGAGAATTTGACGCGACAAACCGTCAAGCCTGCGTTTGCATCGCTCACCATCGGCTCGGGCAGCTGTGCTTGGTTGCTCGGAAACCGAGAGTATTTCGCCGAGCGATTACAAAACCCTGGTGCCGTTTTGCGTGGAGCGGTGGCAGTCGCAAGAACCCAGCATCATGCCCTGTGTCAGAGCGATACCGACCAAGCAGGTAGCGGTATGCAACCTATCATGAATACGGACTCGGAATTGTTGTTGGAGGCTGGCGTTGCCACCGGGGCTGCCGCATTCGAATCGTTGTTGGCTGAATTGAATTGGCATCGATCGAGTATCTCAGCCACCGTGTGCCACCAAGTCGGATCGGCGCATCGCAGACGCATGCTGGATACACTGAGAATGCCTCAGGGAACCGACTGCAGCACTTTTGAACGGCTTGGCAACACTGGCTCGGTCGCATTGCCAACGGCGCTCGGACTCGGATTGTCGCAAGGATTCTTTAAGATCGCATCCAGCGCCGCTTTGCTCGGAATCGGCTCAGGCCTCAACTCGGTCATGCTCGGGATCGAATTCGGTAGCATCGCATCCTTGGGCAATACGTAAACCGTGGGTCGCACTTGCCGAGTGCGACCGGTCGCTCTTGCCTTGCTGATCGATGCTTTTCCAAGCGATACTTTTCGGGTAGTGGATCTTGTTAAAGATCCTGCAGCATCGGGATCTTTGACAAGATCCACTACGCCCAGCCCC
>JBEBHM010001304.1:0-1541 GCA_040080875.1 Pirellula sp. | reverse complement strand
ATAGTGGCAGCACTTTCGCAATGTCATTTACGGTGCGATGCTTACGAATCAAATAACAATCCAAAAATTCGAATGTGGCGTCGTTCGCAAGTTGCTCTGTGTCGAGCCCTAAATCCGGCCTGTTACAAACTACTTTCGAAATGTAGTGCAATTCCATTTGAAAGATCAAACGAGTTAGCCGATTCATGGCTTCCCTTTGCGGATCCGGACCACCTTGGTTTCCGAGACAGATTCGAAACAGCTCGACAATTTGGTCATCCGCAACGTTTCCGCTGTCAATCGGGTACGACATTTCAACCTCGATTTTCTGCGGAATAGACTATAGAACCAATGCCCTTTACTTTTGTACAGTAATTCAACGTCACGTGCAAGCAATTTCGTAGTATGCAGAGATTCGGCATCAAATTGATGCGAGGACTTTGATAGCAGTTGCTTCTACAGCACTTGGCCAGATGTTGACCGGCGTCGGAGTAACCATGCTGTTCCCATGTGCTTGACGCGAATGAGAATGTAAGGAACAGTTTGATCTCGCTCGTTAGAAAAGTGATGTCTCTCGGCTCGATGCTATGATGCGGCACTCGGGTAGTCGCTGTTGCAATTGGACCGCCAACGACTTCATTGCGAATGATTCGCTAGCGTGGTGACCGATTAGAATCATAGCTATTCCAAGCGATTCGGCTTCAAGACACTGATGGTAAGTGGCTTCGCCTGTGAGCATCGCGTCGCACCCTCGGCTTGCAACGAGGCCAAGCATACTGCCACCGCTACCACAAATGATTCCTATCTTGGAGATCGAATGGCCAAGGGAATGCGTGTGTCGTGGTTGGATGCCATGGAGCGTGGTGCTCAGCCGCACGAAGACCGCCTCGATCGAGTTGACGCCATCGGTCTTGCATCGCCCGTATCGTCCGATACCCAGTGTGGTGTCGTGCGTAGGCAATTGAGCAAAGGGCTGTAACGCAGTTATGCCGTCGAGCTCGAGCATTTCGGCGAGTTGCTGATTGATGCCGGTTGCTGCGTTGTCCCAGGCGGTATGTGGCGAATAGATCGCGATCCCCGCGCTGATTGCCCTCAATAGCAGCTTTCCTGTTGTCGTGTCGCCTGTCAATTTGTTTAAGGGCTTGAATGGGATCGGATGATGGCAAACGACCAGCTCCACCTTCTCGTCGATAGCCTCCTGAAGCGTCGTATTTGTCAGCGTCAAGCAAGTCATTGCAGAGAGAATGTGGCGGTCGCGATCGCCGACGAGCAGCCCGACGTTGTCCCAAGTCTCAGCAAACTCGAGAGGGGCGATTTGTTGCAATTCCGACAGGATCGTGTTCAGGTGCACCGGCATTCTTCGTAACTTCTGTGGTTTTGGAAACAAGGGTTAGGGAAACTGGCTAATTTGATTGAGCAAGCGATGTTCAGGCCGGGACGCGATCAGCTTGATGCAAGAATATCGCGAGTAGCCGCGCAGAAATTCGTCGGCGGTCATCATGCGTTTTCCGGCTGGTTGCAATGCAGGCACGGCCAACACGCCGTCGGCAGCGATCACCGCT
>JBEBHM010000546.1:0-6005 GCA_040080875.1 Pirellula sp. | reverse complement strand
GTTGGGTGGCAAGCCCTCCTTTTGTACCAAGACCTTGTTCAGCCAATCGATCGTTCTTGAAAGGTTTTCGGTGCTTGCGTAAATCGGGAATTTTTCCACGCTACCGTCCAAAGATGCCAGAGAATCGATTTCCTTTCCAAAGAAACTAATATGAAAACGCTGCTTTGTTTTCATGGACGACAGAGATCGAATCATTTCCTTTTTCGCCGCATCGAAAGCTCCGTTGCGACGCATGCTCGGTGAATTGTCGACAACGTAAACGAAAGTATTTCCAGTTGCTTTGAGCCCAAAGAACTCGATTCCAGAAACCATCTTGGTTCCCGAAACTGTCTGAGTTAAGTTGGAAGCGGACTCAATCCCAGCCGCAATCGAATTCACCTTAGTTGACGTGACCGTTGGCTCCATCGACATATCGGAGAGGTTTGCGTCGGACTTCAGGTCTGTTGCAACGGGTAACGCGGGTACCTTGAGCGGGTCGGCGTCTGCAACCAAGGGAGACTCCAATTCCATCGGAGTTTCCATAAGAACATTTTCTGCCTCAACTGCCGCAGAGACGATGGAAAGTATCTGCGGTTTCTGGACGGCCGAGACGATGTAGACACTCAACCCAATGATCAACACGATGTGGAGTACAAGACTTGTCCAAATGTGCGGAGCAACCCACCAACGCTTGTTTCGTGTTGACGGCGGCTCCGTCTCGAGCACACTCAAGGCGGATATCAGGGAATCCGAAAGGACGTCAGGCGTCGACTGAGGAACTTCGCATTCTTGCTCGATCGGAATTTTTTTCGCGAGCTCTCGCAGTCGTGCTTCGGCTGCGCTGGCCATTCGATCCCAAGTGAAAGGTCGCCTGGGCTCTCGGCTATGATGGCTTGCATCAAATCGTAGACGCTTCTTTTCATTGCCATGGACTTGCACACCCTCTTCGATCCGGTCCTGGTAAATCCTATCCATCGAAGCATTCGCAAGAGGTTGGTCTCCAGCAACGCGAATTGGCATATTTTCAACATGGGTATCGAGATCCACATGGTTCTGCAGCCAGCACTCAAGCTGAGCGGCATCGCCGCGCTGCGCACGCGAGATTGCGGACTGCAATTGGGATGCCTCGATTTTGCATCGTGCGATCTGCTCGCGCATGTGAATCGCTTGCAGTGCCAATCGACCGCGTTCAAGCAGCTCTTGCATATGTCTGGTTGCGGAACTCGGGTCGCTTGCCATAGTTCTACTTCTTTGATTCAAGAAATGCGATCAAGTCAGCGAGTTCGTTCACGGTCATCAGTTGATCCAGTCCTGTGGGCATGACCGAAACCTGGCTCTCCGTCTGGTCTGCGATGTCTTCTTTAGCCACTCTGCAGATTTTGTCGACGCCGCACACCAATTCGACGTACGAATCGGTTTGTTTTGACATCAACCCGTTGAACACTTCGTCGTCCACGGTTCGTATGCGGATCGGATAGTACCCTTGTGCCATTCGAAAGCTTGGAAATACGATGGCCTCGACCAAATCGCGGCGAGTTCGCGATTTGCCGATCTTGCTCAGCTCGGGACCAAGTCGACCGCCGATGTATCCAACTTGATGGCAACTGCTGCATGCGGCTTTGGCACTTCGAAACACATGGTAGCCTTTGGCCGGATCGCCAGAAGGGAGTCGTTCGAGCCAAGTGTCGAGGCTCTTGGCGATGTCCTCGGGTGGTTTGGCAGCAGCCTGCATCATGCCGATCCATTGTTGTCGGAATGCATCGGTGCGTTTACTCAAAATCGGCATGACTCGATCGATCGATAGAGTCTTTACGGCTGGAACCGTTGCGAGTTTGGTCACGAGCGACGTATCGAGTGCAGAATCATTGCAGCGAAGTATCGAGTCAATGGCCGACTGCAAATACAGCGGTGGCACCGACTCTATCCCCCCCAACAATTTCGTTGCAGCCTCCTTTTGGATCGTCGATCGGCTCAAGGCAGATTCCGCTAGAGCAGGGTCGGTCTCGTCCCCTACTAGTTGTTTCACGATCAAGGCCGAACACGCTTCGGAATGTTTTATCGATAGGTTGGGGCATGCCGCTAAAAGCGACAGAGCAACCTTTGGTTTATCTATGCACCGATTGGCGCACTGACTCAACGCTTGAGCGACCGGTTCTCGGTCTTCATTCGCAAACTTGGCTTGCTTGATTGCGTTGGCAATTTGAATTAGCGCTGCATCGCTTTTGCATCCGCCGATCCATTCGACCAGTGGATTCGCCCAGGCAGTGGGAAGTGCATCTGCTCCAGTTTTCTGAATGCACTCCAACAGCCAATCCTGTCGGACCAGGGTCAAGGTTGGCCCTTCGTGAATCCATTTGGCGATTTGATCTCGCAATTCGCTGTTGCTCGCCCCCGCTTGAACAAGGGATGTCACTGCCGCAAGGGACTTTGCATCTTCCTTGTTCCAAGCAGTCTGGATGTATGGCAAGGATAGAGTTATCCCGTTTGGCCGACGAGCCAGACATTTGATTGCCAAGTCTCGCATTTTTTCGTTCGGACTTGCCAAACTACGAACCAGTGGCGGGAGCAAATTGTCCGGCAACCGTTTCATTTGATCGAGTGCATAAACAACTGCATGCCGACGATGATCGTCGGTCTCGATCTCCGCCACTCGATTCATCTCGTCCGACGCACCGATTTCCATCAAAGCGTAGATCGATGAATGAACGATGAATCGATCGTCTGGGAAGCGTGCGACCGTTGACAAAATGGGTGCGACGCTTTGGTGGTCACCGATCACCCCGATGGCTTCCAAGGCGGAACGCACTGAGGCGGGCGCGGGACTATCAAGCAATTTGGTTATCGGAATTACCGCCTCGCGCCAACGGTTCAATCCAACCACGTGCGCGGCCGTTTGCCCAATCGTTGGATCGGGATCGCTCAAAAGCGAAATGACGAGCTTCGAAAGCTCCGTGTTGTTCGATGAAGACGCCGCGGAGGTGGCGGTCGATGTAATTTCCGTCGCGATTCTCCAGATCGCAAGCTTTCGGTCGTTGGCTGGCTTGTTCCGGTTGGACGCCCATTCTGTTGCTTCGCCAAGGGACAGCTTGGGTATTGTGATGGCTGATGTCGGTTTCGATTTCGGGCTCAATCGATAAATGCCACCGCGAGCAATATCCGTATCTTTTCCAGAGCTAGGGCAACACAAGTCGTACCAACCGCCGGTGTCGAATACGAGCAGCGAACCGTCCTTTTCCTCCAGCGTGTCTGTCGGATGAAAATCGATTCGATCGGCGGCGATCAAATCGTGATTTTCGGTGGTGAAACTGGCCCCGCTAGGAATCAGTCGATGCAATCCGATGCGCTGCAAATTGAACTGCGATGAAACCAAGAAGCGATCTGCTCCGGGTGGCAAGCTCGACGGTTGTTGGTACCACGCCGTCGACGTTGGGATGGTTGCAGTCGCCAAGTAGTTTACGCTGGCGGGTGCGGCGGGTCCTAGGTTGGTTATCGGCTGTAAGATCGGTCCCGTTGTTTTATGCCCGTCCAGCACTTGATGTTGCTTGCCGAACAACCCTCCGCGTGGCGAGTGCGCGATACCATCTCGCAACCCGTTGCCTGGATGATGAAGAAACGTCGAGCAAAAGAAAATCTCCCCTTCGACCGAGAACGTTAAGTCGGACGGATTGTCCATGCCACCTGACATGAGCCGCTCGACCGGTCCGCCCTTGGGATGTCGACGATAGATGTGGGCTGCTTTGGACGGTGGTATGTCCCCTTCGGACTTGTCCGACCTACGAATCAAATCGTGGTTTTGTTCCGCAAATGCACCCTTGGTCCAATAAACCCAACCATCAAGTCCCATCATCGGTCCATGCAGATCGTTGGCACAGTTGGTCAGGGTCGCCGCGTCGAACCACACTTCACGCCCCTCATAAAACCCATCGCCATCTTTGTCCGACAGGCGAAGTATCTCCGGTGGGGCAGTCACCAGCAGGTCTTTGCCAAATACCATGATGCCTTCTGGAAATCCTAGTTTCTCGGCGATGACGGTTCTCTTGTCGTACTTGCGGTCGCCGTCGGAGTCCGTCAACCTGACGATTTTGTGAGGTCTCGACTCGAGCTGTTTCTTGACGGGCTCACGGGTCCAATGGCATTCGAGAACCAACAGATCTCCGTTCTCATGAAAGGTCGCCGCAATCGGCCACTGGAGCAGTGACTCATCGACGACGCGCTCGAATTGCAAGCCATCTGCGATCGTGTAGGTTATGTTGCCGATCGTGGTTGTGTTACTAATTTGACCGAAACTGACTGGCGCTCGATACGATACCGCCAACCAAACCACAAGAGCCATTCGGATAAAATTCGTTCTCATTAGTCTCTCGCTCAGGGGAACGGGGATGGGAGAGTATTTCGAACAAGAGTATACTCGATTTGATCTGATTTCGCTGATTATTTATCATCTACCCGTCATCCTCCCGTCAACTCACCATGAAGCTATCCGACCTGTCCCTAGTGTTGCTCCTTGTGTCGTTTGTTCCCACCTTGGCTTTTGCAGAAAATTGGCCACAGTGGCGAGGGCTGCGAAGCGACGGAGTCTCGTCGGAAAAGAAAATACCGACCACCTGGAGCAAATCTCAAAACGTAGCTTGGCGAACGCCAATGCCTGGGCAAGCGGGAGCCACCCCCTGCATTTGGGACGATCGAATCTACGTGACTAGCTCAGACAACGACGATCTGGTCGTTCTTTGTTTGAACGTCGCTGACGGAACCGTGCGTTGGAAGCGGACTGTGGGAAGCGGCAATCAGAATGCACGAGCCGGTGAAGGCAATTCGGCATCCCCCTCGCCGAGCACGGATGGCAAACACGTGTGGGTTTTCTTTGGCACGGGCGCACTGGCATGCTATACGAAAGACGGGGACGAAGTTTGGAAGACCAACGTCAACGATCGTTTTGGCAAGATCGAAATTCAATTTGGTATGACGTCGACACCCGTTCTTGACGGCGATCACTTGTATCTGCAACTGATTCATGGACGAATGCAACGAGGTGATAGCTCGCGGACGGGTAAAGTTATCAAGCTCGAAAAAATGACTGGCAAAACCGTTTGGGAAGTTGATCGGGTAACGGCTGCTGAATACGAATGCAAGCACTCGTACGCTTCGCCGTTCCTCTACGATGACAAGAAAAGTCGATTTTTGGTAGCGCATGGGGCTGATTGTATTACTGGCCACGACTTGACCGATGGTAAAGAGATTTGGCGATTTGGGGCACTGAACGGACCGACCAACATCAATTCCAAACCAAACGACCCAACTTTTCGCTTTGTCGCATCACCTTTGGTTTCGCCAGCCAACAACGCGATCATCGTCCCCACCGCCAAAGGAGGACCCGCCATCGCTTTGAACGTGCCATCTCTCCGGGGAGAGAGTTCCGCAATCGATTCGGCCGTCAAATGGAACTCGCCTCGAACGCCGGACGTTTCCATCCCCTTGATCGTAGATGATCTCGTTTATCTTCTGAACAAAGATGGAATGCTCCAATGCCTCGAGCTCTCGACGGGCAACGAAGTCTATTTGATGCGAACGCACACGGCCCAACACCGTTCGAGTCCAATGTACGCTGACGGGCACATCTACTTTGGATCCAAGGATGGGCATTTCACCGTGGTAAAAGCGGGGCGCGAATTTGAAATCGTCAGCTCGATCGAAATGGGAGAAGCCATTACGGCTTCGGCGATTGTTTCCAACGGAACACTCTATATTCGATCCTACGAAGCGCTCTACGCGATCCGATAGTTTCGTAGGTCCGCATCTCCGAGGCGGACAAATACGCACGTAGGTCCGCATCTCCGAGGCGGACAATTGCGCACGTAGGTCCGCATCTCCGAGGCGGACAAATGCGTTGCTGGTTCTTGTGAATCCGATCAGCGAGTGGTGGGACGCAGCGAGGACCAGCGTCTCGGAGATCCGCTGCTACGTAGGTCCGCATCTCCGAGGCGGACGAATGCGCTGACGTAATTTATGGATCGATACCTATTAGACGT
>JBEBHM010000042.1:0-21655 GCA_040080875.1 Pirellula sp. | reverse complement strand
TGTCGAAGGGAGTATTGGAAAGTTCTTTGACAAAGCCATCCAACTAGGTGTCGCGGGGGTGGATTTGTTTTTTGTCTTGTCGGGGTTTTTGATCACGTCGGTTTTGTTGGAGGCAAAGGGAAGCCGCAACTACTTTCGAGAATTTTATTGGCGCAGGTCGCTTAGAATCTTTCCGCTCTATTTCGCTGCCCTTGCATTATTTGTGTGGGTGATTCCTTGGTTGTGCAACCGACCGAATTTGTTCCAAGCCGGACGTGAGAACCAAGTCTATCTTTGGACTTATATCACCAATCTCAAGATGAGTTGGGACGGTGAATGGTGTTTTGGCGATCTCGACCATTTCTGGTCGCTGGCCATTGAGGAGCAGTTCTATCTGGTTTGGCCATTGGTCGTATTGGTTGTTGCTCGCAATCAACTTGCTCGCGTCTGTTTCGTTCTTGCGATGGGGACTTTCGTGGCCCGCACGGTCTTCGTCCTAAGCACCGAGAATCGAGTAGCGGCTGACCTATTTACATTGTTTCGTTGCGATGGACTGTTGTTAGGAGCCGTTATCGCCGCAATTTGGCAGAAGACCAGCGATTGGTCCAGCCAACGTGGCAAGCTCCTATTGGGTGCATTTGGGTCTCTAGGTTTGTTAGCCATCGTGGGGAACCGTTGGTACGAATCGCAAAACACGGTCGTGGTCATCGGGTGGGCTTTCTTTCTTGCATGGGTCCTGGCGTCGAATCGACAAACCACCGCAGTTCGCATGCTCGAATCGTCACCCTTGACCACGCTCGGGAAATATAGTTACGGAATGTACGTCTTTCAGAGCCCACTCATTCCGATCATGGAGCCGTTCTTGACTCCATCGAAAATGTCTTCCATTTGCCAGAGTGATTTTTGGGGTGGGGTTTGCTACGTTGGATTGATGAGTTGCCTCAATTTTGTGGTCGCGATGCTAAGTTGGCATTGTTTCGAAAGCTGGTTTCTGCGTTTGCGAGACCGGCCTAAAACGATTCAATCAACTACAATGTCGGAATACTCAACCGCTTTATCCAGCCCACCCGAAAATTCACCAACCCAGTTGCATTCCAATGCATCGCCACCGCAAGCTCATGATTGTTCCTAGTGCTTTGGTACAGCTAAGATTTTGGGCTGACCTAAAAATCGAAGCTGGACAAAGCACTAGGTTAAGTGACATTCCAATTCTATTGGTAGCAATGTTCCTATTCTTAGGGGGCAATACGGACGTTGCGCGGGCTGAGGGACCGAACGACAACCAAGAAACCATCTCGTTCACTCGGGATATTCGGCCTATTCTGTCCGATCTGTGCTTTGCCTGTCACGGACCCGATCCTGCTCATCGAAAAGCGGACTTGCGGCTCGACTTGCACGAGGGAGCGATGACGGTTATCACGACCAGCAGTGCAGACTCAAGCGAGCTAGTGCGCCGGATGTTGTCGCATGATGTGGACGAGCGAATGCCGCCATCCAAATCCGTGAAGCAACCCACGCAAGATCAAATCAAGAAGATTCAGCAATGGATTAACGAAGGGGCAAAATGGCAAGAACATTGGTCGTTTGCACCGCTGGTAAAACCCAATGTTCCGGTCGCAGCAGATGCAAACAAAACAATGGTCCGCAATCCTATCGACCATTTCGTTCAACAGCAGTTGAATGCGCGCGGCTGGACTCCAGCTCCCGAGGCAGATCGTAGGACGCTGATTCGACGCGTTGCGATCGACCTGACAGGCTTGCCTCCATCGATCGACGAGGTAGACCGTTTTGTAGCCGACACATCGCCCGATGCTTACGAGCAAGTGGTCTCGCGCTTGTTGCAATCGAAAGCTTTTGGGGAGCGTATGGCTTGGGACTGGTTAGATGCGGCGCGCTATGCCGACTCCAACGGCTATCAAGGGGACAGCGAACGGACCATGTGGCCTTGGCGTGATTGGGTTGTGAGAGCGTTTAACGAGAACTTGCCCTTCGATCAGTTTACCGTCTGGCAGCTTGCGGGTGATATGCTCCCCAACGCCACCATGGAACAAAAACTTGCGACCGCATTCTGCCGCAATCACATGATCAACGGAGAGGGTGGTCGCATCGCAGAAGAAAACCGCGTGGACTACGCGATGGACATGACCGAAACGATGGGAACCGTCTGGCTCGGACTAACGCTTAATTGTTGCCGTTGCCACGATCACAAATTTGATCCCATCAAGCAAGAGGAATACTATCGGTTCCTAGCATTCTTTAATCAAACTCCGGTGGACGGTGCTGGCCGCGATCCAAAAACCGCCCCTATCCTGAGGGTCCCAACCCCGGAACAGCGATCAATACTCGACGCGATCGCTGCAGAGATAGCTTCTGCTGAGGGCAAGATCTCTTCAAGATCCAAAGAGTTAGCTGTAGCACAAGCGGAATGGGAAAATGGGCTTCGAGCAGCGCATCCCACTCCCGCTTGGGACATCGCGTTGCCTATCACTGCAAAAGCGTTGAAACAGACCATGGGCATCGAAAAAGACCAGACGATCGTCACGTTTGGTGACAATCCAGACAACGACACTTATGAAATCGAATTGGATACCCATGCCAAAAGGGTGGCCGCAATTCGACTGGACGCATTGCAGCACAAGAGTATGACCAAGAATAGCCTTTCGCGAGCGGAGAGTGGCAATTTTGTTTTGACCTCGCTGGAGGTCTATCGAGTCCCTAAGAACAGCGGAACCAACTCGGCCGACTCGAATCCAAACCGTATTCCGCTGAAACTCTCGGACGCCCAAGCGACGTTTGAACAGGGAGAACACAAAGCCCGCACTGCCATCGACGACGATCCAACGACTGGCTGGGCTGTTTGGGAAGGGCGAGTGGTAGATCGTCCTCATAGCGCGATCTTTCGATTGGAGGAACCCATACGCTTGGACGAGGGTGAGCGCTTGCTTGTATTCATGCGACACGATTCCATGAATGCTCAGCACAACATGGGATACTTCCGATTGTCAACTTCGGACGTCTACCCCGAAACCGTCGAACCTTTTGATCCAGCTTTCGATTCTGCGTTGGCCAAATCCGAATCAGACCGTTCCAAACCGGAGCGAGAACTGGTGATCAAACAACACCAACAGTCCGACTCGCTTTACTCCACGCTCGAGAAAGAGTTAACGGGGCTCAAAGAACGGCAACGAAACGAAAAAGGGAAAATTCCAGAAGTCATGATCATGGCCGAGCGGGACAAGCCTCGCGATACGTTCATGCTGCAGCGCGGACTTTACAATGAGCCAGGCAAGAAAGTAACCGCTGGTGTTCCGGGCAGTTTACCGCCGTTATTCGAAGGAGCGAATGTGGATCGTTTGGCCATGGCGAGGTGGCTTGTCTCGCCCAATCAGCCGCTCACGGCGCGAGTCATCGTCAATCGATTTTGGCAACAATTTTTTGGAACGGGGTTATCAAAAACGGTCGAAGATCTTGGGTCGCAGGGAGAGATTCCCCGATACTTGGAATTGCACGATTGGCTGGCAGCCGAGTTTCGAGATAGCGGTTGGAACACGAAACGGCTCTTAGAACTGATCGTGACCAGCCACACTTACCGACAGTCCTCCCGATTCTCAGATTCGCCGATTGCTCAGGATGATCCCGAGAATCGATATCTGGCGCGCGGTGCTCGATTTCGAATGCCCAGTTGGATGATACGCGATCAAGCGCTTGCGGTTAGTGGGTTGTTGGTCGATAGGCTGGGTGGCCCGTCAGTCAATACATATCAGCCAGAAGGAGTCTGGGAGGAAGCGACCTTCGGCAACAAAAAATACCGGCGCGATTCGGGCGACTCACTCTATCGACGGAGTCTCTACATTTTTTGGCGCCGTATCATCGGCCCCACCATGTTCTTTGACAATGCCGCGCGGCAAGTCTGCACGGTCAAGGTAACTCGAACCAATACTCCGCTGCAAGCGCTTTTCGTACTCAACGATGTGACGTTCGTGGAAGCGGCGAGAGCCTTGGCCGCAAGTACCTTCAACAGCAAAACGAGAAGCGACACCGATCGAATCGACCATATTTATCAATGCGTTCTTGCAAGGAGACCATCTCCGCAGGAGCAAGAGGTACTGCTCAAAGCTCTCGACCGCAGTCGAATACAGTTTGCTAAGCAGAGCGGTCAAGTCCGCGCTTTGCTTGCGGTCGGAGAATCCAAAGTGGGGGTCGACATCGACCAAACGGAACTAGCCAGTTGGACTGCATTGAGCTTGGCGGTACTCAACCTCGACGAAACGCTGACGAAAGAGTGATTGATGAACGCACACTTTGAAAACAACATTCGGCAAGCGACGCGTCGGGCGTTCTTTGGTTCAGCATCCACTGGGATTGCAACCGCCGCGTTGGCTACACTGCTCGCGCGTCCGGGTGACGCGGCCGATCCTCAAAACGGAGTTCGCTTTGGCGGATTGCCCGTGCTTCCGCACTTTGCTCCCAAGGCCAAACGTGTCATTTATTTGTTTCAAAACGGTGGTCCAACCCACGTCGATCTGTTCGATTGGAAGCCCGAGATCAAAAATAGAAACGGCACGCCTGTACCCAGCGAAGTGGTAGGTGGACGACGGTTCAGCACCATGACAGGCGATGCCAACAACAAGCTCATGCTAGCTCCTGTCGAGCCGTTTGCTCAACACGGAAAATGTGGTGCTTGGGTAAGCAATTTTCTCCCCTACACCGCGAAGATCGTCGACGAATTGTGTTTCATCAAGAGCATGCATACCGACGCGGTCAACCATGCGCCCGCTATTTCTTTTCTGTTAAGCGGTGCACAAATCCCAGGCCGACCAACCCTGGGTGCGTGGTTGACATACGGGCTCGGTACGGAGACAGACAACCTGCCCGCGTTTGTGGCGATGACCAGCGTGAGCAAGAACACGAGCTGTGGGCAGATCTTCTATGATTTTTATTGGGGATCGGGGTTCCTCCCCTCGCGATTTCAAGGGGTCAAATTTCGCGGTAGCGGCGACCCGGTTTTGTACCTTTCGAATCCCAATGGAATGTCACGGACCATGCGTCGCGAGTGGTTGGACGATATGGCCAAATTGAATTCGATGAAGTTTCAACAAGTAGCTGACCCCGAGATCGAGACTCGCATTGCCCAATACGAGATGGCATTCAAAATGCAAACCAGCGTGCCGGAAATGGCAGACTTGTCGCAAGAGTCGCGAGAGACTTTGGATATGTATGGGCCCCAGGTGGAAGAACCAGGTACCTTTGCGCACAACTGTTTGTTGGCTCGTCGGCTGGTCGAACGCGGAGTGCGATTTGTGCAAGTTATGCACGCTGGATGGGATCAACATAATAGTTTGACGACCGAGCTTTATACCCAATGCAAAGATACGGATCAGCCAAGCGCGGCGCTGGTGATGGATCTCAAGCGACTTGGATTGCTCGAGGACACGCTTGTGATTTGGGGCGGCGAGTTTGGACGGACCCCCTTTATCCAAGGGGACATCAACAACCGACCGAGATGGGGCCGGGACCATCACCCCTATGCATTCACTCTATGGATGGCGGGCGGCGGGACCAAGAGCGGATTTTCTTATGGGCAATCGGATGAACTGGGATTCAACGTCGCGGAGAACCCTGTCCATGTCCATGACTTCCAAGCCACCGTTCTGCACTTGCTGGGAATAGATCACGAGAAACTTACTTACCGCTTTCAAGGTCGAGATTTTCGATTGACCGACGTCCATGGCAACGTTGTGAAAGACGTGATGGCATAGCGTTCCATCCCGATTCGTGCGTTCAATTCAAATTCAAGCGTTCGATCCCGATAAATGCGGGACTTGCAGCCCGGAGCAATTGGGACAATTGCTCAACTATTTCGGTGACGGGACTTTGGACAGTAGGACCATCAACTCGCGCACGACGTCTTTTTGGTCGGATGCGACGTTGCGAGTCTCGTCGGGATCGGAATCATTGTCGAACAACTCGACACGAGGATCGCCTGTTGCTTTTTCTTGGACAATGAGTCGCCACCGCTGCGTGCGAACGCTCCGAACACCATCGTTCCAAAAACTGTAGGACGGTTTGTTGGTCTTTAGTGAGGGGTCCAACAATTGAGGGCGCAAGCTCGTTCCGTGGAGATCGGTGCGACTGGGTAAAGCGCATAAGTCGAGGAGCGTGGGCATCACGTCAACGGTCTCGACAATGGAATCGGAAATCCGTCCTGGCATTGGCATTCCCGGATATCGGATCAACAAGGGCGAACGCACGGCATGCTCATACAGACAGTGCTTGCCCCAGATCGCGTGTTCACCGAGTAAGAATCCGTGATCGCTCCAAAGCACGACTAAGGTTTTGTCTTGAAGTTGCAATTGGTTGATTGCGGCTAGGACACGTCCGACTTGTTCGTCCATATAGCTGACACACCCCGCGTAGGCTTGGCGAACCAGTTGGGCGTAGGCCGGGTCATTGGCCGGGTCGCGGCCTTCATGCCCATAATTGCCGCGAAACTCACCGCTCGCGTGCCACCCCGAAGGCCAGGATGGTTTCATGGCGACATCGGGCCGCAAAATCGGTACGCCGGAACTGTGCAGATCATGCCATCGCGTGGGGGCAGCAAATGGCAAATGCGGTTTGAAAAAGCCTACCGCAAAGAACCACGGTTGCTCTTGTGCAGCCAGTTGTTCCAAGGTGGCAACCGCATCTTTGGCTACCCATGCATCGGGATACAAATCGTCGGGTCCATCTTGAGCTTGCAGCGGGGGTGATTTGCCGGGTTGTCTGGCCGCTCCGTTGGCATAGGCGTGCATCATGGCTTCCGGCGTTTCCCATGGTCCTTTCGGTACCCACGCTCGGTCCCAGGCACCGGGCAATTCCTCGGGACCGACAGCCCATGCTTTGCCAGTCAGCCCGCCAGGATGATGCGTGATCTTGCCAAGAGCGAGTGTTTTGTAGCCACTCTCGCGAAACAAGGTTGGTAAACTTTGGTTGCCCCAATCCGCTTGGGTCGTGCGGATCGCCGCGTTGCTTAAATGTGCCAACTGAGTTGGATATTTTCCTCGCAACAGAGCGCATCGAGATGCACCGCAAGTAGGGACGTGAACGAAATGACGACTAAAGACTCTCGCGGTCGATGCAAAGGTGTCCAAGTGCGGAGTCTTGGCATGGGGAACTCCGAGCGCTCCGAGATCGTTTCTCAAATCATCGACCGCAATCAAGAGCACGTTGGGGCGATCGACGTGCTCTTTGGAAAACGCATCTGCATAGAGACAAGTCTCGATAAACCATGACAAGAGCACAGTGAATGTGGCGATCAGATTGTATCGATTAGAATGCATGGTCAGAAATCTCGTCTTGGCGAGTCTCCTCGGCGAACACCACCCAATGGTCATCAATGCATCAATGCTATCAAGTCCTAGGGCTTCTGTCCTGGGGGATATTCCCTATTTTCGAAGCAGAAGCGCTGAAGTGGATCGTACCTGCCGGGTGCGACACTCGCTGAGTAAAACATCAATCAGCAAGAATCCCAATCTGTATGGTCACACTCGGCAAGCTCGGCAAGTGCGACGGACGTGCGACGGACCTTGGAGGCCGTCTCACTTTCGTCTCAAATCATTCGATGGCTTTGTGATGAGCCTGAGGCGCTAGCCGAGCTTTATGATCGATCGGCTAGCGCCTCAGGCTCAATTAAGCGAATGATGTGTAATATCGGAAAGCGAGACGGCCTCCAAGGCCTAGCGAGAAGGGCTAAGGTAGCTTGAAGCGAGGTGTCGCTCGTGGCGATTGAGATTCGTTGGAAACACCACTGTTGCCGGGCATCGTTTTCGAGAGAGTCGAAGCGGGTTGAGTTGATTTGGCTGGCAAAATTTCTCGAACACGTTGGCTTAGGATAGCCGCGTCGTACCAAGTAAAGGAGAGCTGAGGGTCGGCAGCATAGCGGCCGAGCATGCGAAGCGTCTCGGTCCTATTCGCTTCGTCAAACATGAATATGTATTGTTCCTCGCCGCGCACCAATGCAACGACGTTGACTTCTCTGTTCATAACAGACGACCTTCCGTGCCTTGTTCCCGATAGTGGCTGCCCGTGCCTGGGCAATTAGCGTTCGTATCGGTTGATAGGCCATCGAAGGATCATTCGACTTTCAAGCTGTCCGCCGCGCGATGCGAGCGTTTCCACGATATGTAAATGGCAACAGAATCGTATAAAGTCTTCGCTGCGTTGGAGATGCGCTTTCCAGCCTCCGAAGCGCGCGTCGTCACGAAAGTAAAAGTACTCCTCAAGTGCTTGCGTGAAATCTTCGTCATTCCCGTTATAGGTGCGCATATGTGAAATTATTGGCTCGGATTGGACTCGCATTTTGGGAGGATGTGCGGTCGGACTGTTTGGAATGAAGCCTTGAGGGTCCGGCCAATTCGCTGGCAATTCACTCGATGTTTGCGAGCTCTCCTCTGTTGTTTGGATGCCTTCGGGTGTCGGTTCCGGTGATTGGCTCGTCGATGTTAGCACCTCCGACATTCGTGGCGGCTCCTCGCCGCTGGAGGAATCAGCTTGCGCATCCCTCGGAGTCTCATTCTTAGCTGCATGCTCGGTTTCACCGGTCTCAGACTCGACTGGCGACTGCGACTTGAGTTGCTCTGATGCGAGTGCTCGTTCCGATTCCAGTCGAATCCATTCCGGAATCTTCTTTTCCTTTTTTGTGCCCCACGGCAATCCATATCCAACGGGTATGGGGTGAAATCCTGGATTGGCAGCATACCAATTCACTTTCATGGCCATACGTGGAGGATAGTAGGGATCGTAGTCTGTAATTGCCCCTTGCAAGACCGCATCGACTCCCATGTGTTTTGCGAATCGTTGAAAGTCTTCCTGTACCATCAATGGATGCCGTAGCACTTGCGTTTCGAAATACGCGAGTTGGTTTTCAACGACTCCAAACGGAATCACTTCGAAACCTCGGATAGACTGCAATTCGTTGTAATAGGCCATAGAAACCCTGGCACCGCTAAGTGAGGGCTCTTGACTTTGGTTCCGAAATGGCAGGATCGCGACCTTGGTGATTTGCGGAAAAGGATTGTGGTACTGCGGTTTATGCTTGAGGTCTGGGATGAAGTTGCAGCCGGAGAAGGTAGCGACTGCGATCAAGCAACACCAGCAATAGCGAGCTGCGACCAAGCCGTTGAGAGAATCGGCGGTTAGATAGGTTCGTGATGCAAGCATATTGGTCGGGGGAGTAATGGCAACGGAATTCGTCGGAGCATGCGCTAGGAGCCGCCGCTAGGCACCGCAGCAAGCTCCTTCGCACATGTACCTCTTTCCCCCCAGGAACATGAGGATCTATCGGTACGACCGGAACAATCGGATCAGCTAAATGTCCGAAAAGGGACTATATTCAGCCAAATTTTTGCTAGCGAAAGCACGACAAAATTTCCTAAAAGAAAATCTCATCGCATCGACTCCAAATTGCCGAGTTGGTAACTGGTCTTACGCTTTACCTATTCGAACCTCTGGTACGCATGGTGTATGGAATCTAGAAAGATGGATGAGGCAACGGATGAATCTGCCTATCTCTTGGGTAGCAGCGGCTGGTCCGGCAAAGCAACTGTTCAACCAGACATCAAGGCTAGCGGCAGACTCGGCCAGCCAACTCTTTGGCACACTGCTTCAAGTCGGCCCGTCAACAACACCCAATGGCCAATCGGCGGCGGGTTCAACAACAAGCAAGACAAGCCCAAGTAATGGGTCCTCCTGGAATCAGCGGCAAGAGTCGATTCGAGACCGGTTGTCGCATCTACTAAACCAAGCTCGAGCAAGTTTTGGTTTCCCGGTTGGTGCCGCGTCCGCTTCGGACTACGCATTGCAAGTGGACGCTTCAGAATTCCCCAAAGTGATTGGTCCCGAACCGTTTCGGAGCGATGTGGAACAACGCATTCTGTCAGACGAAGGCTTGCTTCGCGACCTCCAATCGCTCTTCAAAGACAAGGCTTATCAAAGTCCATTGGGCTTGCTTCCAAGTCGAAATACTACCGACGCATCGGGCGATTCGTTGACAATCGGCTTTTCTCGTCCGGCCCAGTAAATCGTCGCTTAAGACGCAACGAGCTTCGATCGCCGTGTCTGGATTAAGGCATTTAGGGCGCCTAAATGTACTCCTAACGCGAGACGCTTGAACATAAGCCGTTCGCTAGTACAATGCACTCGGTTTAGTCCTTTTTTATTTTTTACTTTTTAGCGAGCCGTATATGCCCGTTCGTATTCCTCTTTTTTGTTTCCCATTTGGTCTGCAGAATCGCCGCAGGGGGTTTACGCTGGTCGAGTTGCTTGTCGTGATTGCGATCATTGGAATATTGGTTGGCCTATTGCTTCCAGCGGTGCAAGCGGCACGCGAGGCGGCTCGTCGAATGCAGTGCTCGAACAACCTGAAGCAACTTGGGTTGTCGGTCCTCAATCATGAGAGCGGCTACAAAAAATTCCCGATCGGCACACAAGGACGCGCGCTTCCAAGTGGCGACTACATCGCAACCTCGAAACCGCGTACGCCTTTCATCGCGTACATATTGCCCTTTATTGAGCAGGGCAACGTGTATTCCTTGTACGATCAAAAAGTAGATTTCAACCACGCCAACAACACGCAAGCGCGATCCCAAAAACTCCCGTTTATGCAATGTCCCTCGGACATCACCAACGATCCGTGGACACCTACGAATGACTATAAAGGAAACTATGGTCTGAATTGGGGCCGTTGGACTTTCAACGATCAAGGTGGACCATCTACCAATCCGGCACCACTGAATGTAACCCATCAGGGCGGCAAGTCCCCTTTCTATATCGACTACGGAGCCAAGATGGGGGACATAGCGGACGGTACGACGAACACGATCTGCATGCTTGAGATGCTTCAACCACCTCGCGATCACAGTGGTCAGCTCACGGACCGACGAGGGCGCATCTGGAATGATGATACGGCTTGCTACCAAATCTCAATGCGCATCGGGCCAAATAGCCGTTCACCCGATTTTGGACAATGCATCGACAATCCTGCTCAAGGCTGGCCATGCACGCGCGATACCGCGCAAACCAAGAACTTTTTCATGGGCAGTCGAAGCCGGCACACGGGCGGTGTTCAAGCCGTGCTCTGCGATGGCAGCGTCCAGTTCATCAGCAATGGTATCGAGTTGGTCACGTGGGCCAATATGAGCGGTCAAGCAGACGGAGCGGTTGTTTCCGGAGCCATTCAATGATTCAGGTCACAAACGAATCGCCCCGTTTGATTGGCTTACCATTCGTTCCAGTGATGTGCATGGTTGTGATCGTTTGCAGCGGATGTGGAGATTCGACGTCCGGTCGAGGTCGCGTTCAGGGCAAAGTCACCATCGATGGTGTTCCGCTTGCCGTTGGGCAGATTCGATTCTTTGCATTGACTGGAGGAATTGGGGCCGACGGAAACGTAACTGACGGAGTCTACGATATTCCAACCAAGGAAGGGATGTCGGCTGGAACGTATCGAGTGGAGTTATCGTCCACGAAAACGACGGGGCGCAAGGTTCCTGATAGGGACGGTGGCCCCGGCGATACGAAAGACGAAGTCATCGAGAGTCTTCCGGCCAAATTCAATCAGAGTTCGACCATCCAAATCGAATTCGACCCCAAAACTCCCAAGTCCTACGATTTTGATCTGAAAAAGTAATTCGATATGCTGCGAATTCTCTCTGCGGTGCTGATGGGTGCGATTTTCGGGAACGTCTACGCCGCGGAGAAACAACTCCCTAACGTCGTATTGATCATGGCGGATGACCTTGGCTATGGAGGCTTAGGGTGTTATGGACAAACACGTGTAGAGACACCCAATATCGATCGACTTGCTGCCGGTGGCATGCGATTTACGAATGCCTATGCAGGTTGTTGCATGTGCGCTCCGTCGAGGTGCGTGTTGATGACTGGTCTGCACACGGGCCATTGTCGAGTTCGTGCCAATGATCCCAAACAAATGTTGCAAGATGCGGATACTACGCTGGCGTCGTTGCTGAAAAAATCGGGATACGCGGTGGCAGGTTTCGGGAAATGGGGGCTTGGCGATGCAGGCTCGGTGGGAGAACCCTACCGGCATGGATTCGTGGATTGGGTTGGATACCTTGATCAGGCCGACGCGCACTTTCACTACCCAGACTGGATATGGAGCAAGCGCGCCAAGCTGCCATTGGCCGGAAACCAACACGCCGATTCGAAACGGAAGACTTATGCCCCCGATGTGATTCATCAAGCGGCCATGGACTTTATCCGCGATAACCAGCACAAGCCCTTCTTTTGCTACTTGGCCACAACGATCCCACATGCCGAGCTTCTCGTGCCCGAAGATTCGTTCAAGCAATACTCGGGCAAGTTCCCCGAAAAAGCGTATGTTGGCGAGCGCTATGCGTCCAACGATGCCCCGCGGGCCACTTATGCCGCCATGGTGACTCGACTGGATCGCGACGTTGGCAGATTAATGTCGCAGCTCGTGGAACTCGGTATTGCGGACAACACGCTGATCCTATTCACCAGTGACAATGGTCCGATCAACGCGGGTGGTGCCGATCCCGATTTTTTTAACAACGCCGGGGGACTTCGCGGTTGGAAGTTCAGTCTGTATGAAGGGGGCATCCGTGTCCCTTTCATCGCTTACTGGCCAGGCAAGATACCTGCCGGGACGCTCAAGGATCTACCCATATCACACGATGATATCCTGCCAAGTCTTTGCGAGTTGGCTGGTATCAAAACACCCGATGGGCTTGATGGTGTTTCGATCGCGCCGACTTGGTTGGACAAGCCGGATCAAAAGTCCAAACCCTACCTTTACTGGGAGTCACCCAGCAAGGATGGTTTCATGCAAGCCATGCGGGCCAATCATCACAAAGCCATTCGGCCAAAGGCCAATGCACCCATGGAAATCTACGATCTCTCGGTCGATTGGACCGAGTCACGCGATCTTGCCAAAACGAGCCCCGAGCTAGCAACTCGATTCGAAGCCATGATGTCATCGGCTCGAACGGTAGAGTAGAGCAATTGTCCACCAGAGTAAAGCAATTGTCCCAATTGCTTAGGAAAAAATTACGAACGCTTTAGGATGGCGTAGGGCAAATCAAGGAACGATTGGAACGTTACGAAACGATTGGGACAATCGTTTTACTCTTTATCCGATCAATCTGGCGAGTGTCGTCGCGATGTCGCGGAGGGCGCTTTGGTCTGGCAGACTGATCTTGATTTGCAATCGTCCTTCGGCGTCGGTCTCGATCAGGCTGGCGAGCTTTTCGGTCATTTGATCGATGGCAGCAGCCGGTGGTTCTGCGGATTGATTTTGCAGAAGTTGTCCGGCAAGAGACAATGCTGCTCCGACGAGTTGGCCAGTCGCGGCCGCGACTCCTTCTCGCCGGGCTTGAAGCATTTGCGCTTGCGATTCGGTTCGTCGCTGGTTGCTCTGGTCCACGGGGGCTGGCAACGGCGGAGTCAAGATTTTCTCCAAGCGTTTCTTGAGGTCCGCTATCCCGCTCGACATTTCAACCGACTCCACATCGCTGTCCATATCGAGGGCTGCATTGGCTAGATCCTGTTTGGACGCAAGCGTCTCGAGCAATCGCTCTTCGATCGTGTCTGTGGTTACGAGCTTGTAGACGTGGACTGGGTTCTTTTGACCCATGCGGTGCGCTCGGGCAATGCGTTGTTCAAGCACCGCAGGATTCCACGGCAGATCCACATTGATCACCGTGTTGGCACTCTGCAAATTCAAACCCGTTGACCCTGCATTGGTCATGAGGATCACGCGGCAAACCGGATTGTTTTGAAATCGATGAACGATTGCAGCACGTTTCTTTTGCGGTACCTGTCCATCCAGTCGCACGTAGTCGCACCCAAGCCTATCCAACCGAGTCTCTATCCGATCAAGCATCGTCCGCCATTCGCTGAACAGCACAATCTTCCGAGTTGGATCCGAGATCAAATCCGATAGCAATTCGTCGAGTCGTTCGAGTTTGCTGCTGTACTCGGGCTCTTCTTTATTGAGAAGATACGTGCTATCGGCGGCCATACGAGCCATGAGCAGCGACTTTTGCAGCCGTAGCAAGTCCATCTCGGTCAGGAATTTTTTCGATGCGATCTGCGCGGCAATTTGCAGATGGCCGTCGCTCAGTTCTTTTTGTTCCTCGGTGGGTAGAATTCGAACGATTTCATCGGTTCGGTCTGGCAACTGCTTTGCGACTTCACCTCGCGTTCTGCGCAAAAGGATCGGCTGCAACGATTGACGCAGCTCATCGAGTTTGCGATAGCCGATAATCTTGCCTCGATCATCGACGATGCGATGCTTGTTGAAAAACGTGTGCGCAGGCCCCAACCTATGTTCATCGACGAAGCGAACCACGGTAAATAAATCGCCGAGTTGGTTTTCGAGCGGTGTTCCGGACAACACCAAACGAAACGGGCTTCGCAGCGAACGAATGGTCGCGCTGGTTTGCGACTCCCAGTTTTTGATTCGCTGGCCTTCGTCGAGAATGATGAGATCCCAAGGTACGGACTCGACGGTGGTCAAATCGCGAACGACTTGCTCGTAGTTGCAGATGGTAAAGAACGTATCGTTTCGATATTGTACGATTCTCTCTTCGCCTCTCCCCGCGATGAGTTGGTTGGAGCGATGACAGAATCGATTGATCTCACCTTGCCATTGGCTCTTGAGGGACGCGGGGCACACGACCAACACGCGATGTATGTCGGCAAGTCTCGCCAACAGTTCTGCGACACCGATCCCCTGAATCGTTTTGCCTAGGCCCATGTCGTCGGCAAGGATGGCTCTGCCTGTCCCAACGGCAAATGCGATTCCATCCAGTTGATATGGGAGCAGCGGCACCGACAATAACTCGGTGCGCAAGGGATGTTTCTTGGTATCTTGCCGGATGGATTGGCATTCGCTGCGAAGTCGATTCTGTGTCAATCCTCTTTGAATAAACTCTTCGGCATCGGGGTAGACATGGACGTCATACCCCTGTTGCGACAACGCTTGAATCGTATGGATCGCTTGGTTTGGATCGCATAAATTGGTGTTGTGCGCTCCGTCAACCAACTCAAGAATTTTTTCATCGCAACGGGTCGGCAAATTGAAACGGAGCCCGATCGGTTCGGCGTAGTCCAATCGCAGCGAGAGATTCTTGCGAAAGTAAGGTGCACGAAGCTTGGCCACAGAGAATCGTTTTTGCGTCTTGATTTGAACGTTGAGAATATGTTTACAAATTCCTAGGCCGTTCATGCGGAAGTCTGGACAGGAGCAGTACGATTGGCCACGTTCGGTCCCTCGGAGTGCGACCCGATAGGTCTTGCCTGAGTTGACGCTGGTGACGACGTAGTCAGTCCACGGTTTTTCCTTGTCCAGTGAACGAACGGTCATCGACTCCGTTTCGGCGCGCTGGCGTCGCTCGTCAAGGGCTCGAGCCAGCAGCTCGTCGGCTGTGAGGCACTCGAGCGGAACGGATTCATCGGGAGGGGCCGCGAGTCCCAACAGCGATTTCGCATCCATCAGGTAGGCCAACGCTGCAGCCGTATGCAACGAAAAGGGGTCCGCGTGGTCGCAGTTGATATGCAGTTGTTTTTGGCGACCCGACTGCAGTGTGATCGTGACAATCGCACGCCCGTTTGGCAGCGCCGGGTCTCGGACGGTGATTCGCAGCAAGTCGCCGCCCAAAAAAACGTCGCGATCCAAAATAATTTCAAAAGCCTGCGCCCCTTTGGTCAATCGCTTGAGGCCATCCTCACCCAACAATTTGCAAGCTTGATGAACGGTTAACGAACCAAGCCGTTGATGGAAAACATTGACCTGGCGTTGAGGTTTCGGTGCATCGGATCCAATCCTTGATGAGCGCTTGATCGTACCGGTCGTCATGCCGAACACTCCCTGTTTGGAACTCAAAAATCATATCATCGCACTGCATTTGTCTTTGTCGCACTGCTTTGTCGAGCTGCTGGCAGTTGCGACATTAGAACGGACATTAGAACGAATAGGCAACTCGCACGAAAGAGGAGAGGCTACTGAACCGTTAGGCCTTCGTTCTTTCGCTGGATCCAAGCACGAGCTTCAGGTAGTTTGCCATAGGCATAGGCCAAGAGCGCCAAGGGATGCACTGTCGGCTTATCGATCCCTTGCTCCATTTGGAGCTTGCAGGTCGAACATTCGGTGCTTCCAATTTGAGCGGTGGTGTCTTGCATTTTGCTAATGAGTCCCCATCCCACCCGCAAACTCGTGCGGTAGGTTTGGCGACGTATTCCAAACATGCCCGCCATGCCGCTGCATCCTGCGTCGGCGTGATGCACGGTAAGCCCTGGAATCAAGCTCAGGAGTTGCATGCCCGAGTGGGCGGGATCGAGGGCTCGAAGATGGCACGGAGTGTGGTACATGACGGTCGTGGTCAACGGTTTCAAGTCGAGTTCGAGTTCGTTGTTGGCGTGCATTTGACAAAGGTACTGACCTGCTTCCCATGTGTTGGCAGCGACCAAACGAGCATCTTCGTTGTCCAGGATGTGCACATACTCGTTCTTAAGACAAAGGGCTGCCGTAGGCTCCGTAGTGAGGATTTGATAGCCCTGCCGGACGGACTCGGCCAACTGACGGACTTGGGGAGCGATCATGCGCCGTACCTTTTCGATGTCCCCCATGACAATCTTGGTCATGAACGTAACGGATTGCCAAGTGGGTACATACACTTCGACGTTCTGATGCTGCAAGATCTGCGCTAGCGCAATCCCAACGGTGGGATTGTTCCAGTTTGCGTAATGATCGACGAGATAGAGAACCTTGCGACCGGCGCCTCGATTGGGACGGGTGAGTCGATTGCGATGAGCCCACCTCATGAACGGCTGCTTAGCAATGCGTGGCAATCGACGTCCCTGCGCAATCCCGGTCGTCTTTTCGAGCATCCAACGCAAGTAGCGGTTCTCCATTGCCCAATTCGACGCCATTGGAAATCGACTGGCTAATCCGCACAACAGATCCAACCGCGACAACACGCGATCGCTAATGCGCAGTCCGTTGGTGGCCGTATACTGTGCCTTGATCTCCAGCATCAATTTCGGAATATCGACCGACGCGGGACAGTCAATGCGGCATTGATGGCAATGAAAGCATAGATCTGCGATCGCCTTCATCTCGTCGCTTTCTGCCGCCATGATCGGTAGTTTGCCAGAAAGCAATCCGCGGACCAGATTGGCTTTCGCTCGCGGTGACGATTCTTCGCCGCGAGTCGAACGGAACATCGGGCACATCCGTTCTGCCGGCGCGTTCGAGCGACATCGACCACAACCATTGCACGAGTTGGCCGTATAGCTCATCGATTCTGCCTCGCTCCACTTCAGGATTGGGAGCAGCGTTCGTTTGGCGAGCTCCGAAACATCGGCAGACTGCAAGTTAGTCAGCGAAGTTTCTGATTGGACGACCAACGTAGCCGGTCGCAAATTGTCCGTGGTTTTCTGGGCGGCATCCGTAATGAGCTTGCCCGGATTGAGTATTCCTTTGGGATCGAACAACTCTTTGACGCGACGGCAGATGGGATACAGTTCGCCCAGTTGTTGCCTCAAGTAGACGCTTCGGCTCAGTCCGACGGCGTGTTCGCCGGACACAACGCCTCGGTATTCGATCACCTTCTCGAACAATCGGTCCGCGATGCGCTGCATCTTGGCCACATCCTCGGGTTCGTTCGGATCTAAGACCGGACGCAAGTGAATATGACCGTGGGCAGCCTGAGAAAACAGGGTGCCAGTGACTCGATCGGCTTTGAGAATATTCTGCATTTCGACCAAGAACTCTGGCAATCGATCTGGAGGGATCGAGATATCCTCGACGAACGGGATTGGGCGGGATGAGCCCTTGAGACGCGACAATCGAGGAATGACCCGTCGACTCAGTTTCCAAATGAAGTCTCGTTCCGCGTCGTCGACCACGATGCGAGTGTGTTGCGTGGAAGGTGCCCGGCGGACCAATCGCTGAACGAGCGAACCTAACCGGTTACGAACTTCGGGTATGTCCGCCCCTTGCTGTTCGATGAGCAAGAGCGCTTCGGCTCCGCGCGGCAGCATCGATTCGTATCTTGGATCCAATTCACGAGCAATCTCGATCAAGCGGCGATCCATCAAGTCGCATGCGGCGACATTGTCGCGGCGCGCGTCGATGGCAGCCCTAGCCGCCAACTCAAGCTTTTCGAAGAATAGCAAGACGACACCGCGGGCGGCCGGCAAGGGCTCAACTCGGACCGTGACCTCCGTAAGAATCGAAAGTGTTCCCTCGGCACCTGACTGGAGCCTTGCCATGTCAACCGTGTCGTGGTCGCAAGCCGCCTCAAGCCGATATCCGCAGCCTCGCGCCACGCCTCGCCAGGGTGGAGATTTTGTGATTGTCCGATTATTCCAAAGCAACTGACCGATTTCGGATACCAATTGATTGAGACGCAAGTTATCCGAAGTCGGATTTCGCCAAGGTGACTTTTCAAGACGAACCGCTCCTCCGTCTGCGAGAACGCATTCCGCAGAGACGATTGCATCTCCAGCCGTACCATACTTTAAGAAATGGCTTCCCAGCGTATCGATAGCCAAGACACTGCCGATGGTTGTTACGGCTCGCGTTGGCGGATCGACGCCAAATATCAGCCGGTCTTTCGCGAGAATTCGGTTCATATCGGCTAACGCCATGCCCGGTTGAACTCGGACGATTCGTCGCTCCGCGTCGACATGGATCATGCGCCGCATGAAACGAGAAAAGTCGATGACGATGCCAGGGCCCAGCGATTGACCAGCCAATCCGGTACCACCTCCGCGCGGAACCAATGGCAATGAATTCTCCGACGCATACTTCACGCACTGAACAACATCCTCGGCGTGCCTAGGTCGAACGACAGCCAAAGGCGCGATCTCATAGAGACTCGCATCGCTTGCATACATCTGTGTCCTGATGGGACTGCAATACACTTCGCCATCTAAAACGCCGCGGAGATCTTCCTCGATTCGCGACTGGTCTGCGTCCATTCGGTTTTCCGTTCTTCGCTTGGTAGCAAGGCGTTCGTTCCACTGAGTTGTTCATTTCATTCGTCCAAGCATTATCGTTCAGGATGAACAACTTGGGCTACGTTAAGGCTATGTTTTCTACACAATCGATCGAGAAAACGTCGGGATCACGTAGGGTCCCTCGGGTACAATCGCGACTCGTTTGTCACCCGATTGCGAAACGCTCTCGTCGATCGCTTGTTCGACCGACTCGATCATTTCTACCCCGGTTAGTTCGCGATCTTTGCCTCGGAGCCCGTCGCTGTAGAGCGATACGTTTCCGACAGCCAACGTTCGCAGCAACATATGGGTTTGCCAACCATCGATATCGGCCAGCGGCATCGCTCGAATGCGATCGATAAATCCTTGGCGTCCCAGCGAAATCAGTCGCGACTGCGACGCACGGTACTCATGCGATCCGAGCCCCTCCTCGCACGCACTGGCAATGATCATTCGACCTCCGCTGGCGAGGATCTGCACGGGAGCGACCATGCCCTTGACGGTTTGATAGTACGTCTTGTCCAACGGATAGCCCGCAGCGCTGGTAACTACCGTATTGAACTGTTGCGTCATTGGAACTTCGGCATACTGCTTGACGAACGCAACGCTTTGCAAGTGGCTTTGTTCACAATCACCGAAATTGACAAAACTCATGCGACGCGCCTCATCGATGATCGTGTTAATTGAATAGGCCTTGCCGAGCATCTTCAAGATCTCAAGCTGGCCTCGATGCAGTGGGTTGCTCTGCAAATTGCCGTTGCAGGCCAGAGGGTCGGCCATAAATCGATGATTGTGAAACGTACGAATGGTCGCCTCGCCAGCCACTCCTGGAGCGATCACTTTGCGGCCACCGGAGTAACCGGCCATGAAGTGAGGTTCGACCAATCCAATGACGATCCGCAAATCGGCGTCTACTAGATGTCTATTGAGAATCACGGGGATACCGTCCGTCGGCGTCTGGCCCAAATCGACCATCCATGCCGTGTCGCGGGCAAAGTGATTCTCGATTCGTATATGGTCGAATACCCAATCGTCGCCAATTACCTCACGCATTTCGCGACCCAGGTTGGGTCGATGCAGCCCGGTTGCGATCAAAATCGTGATTCGATCAAGCGTGGTGCCACTCTCTTGCAGAACATGGATAAGGTTTTTAAGAATTGGGCCGTTTGGAACCGGTCGAGTCACATCGCAAATGACGATGCAAACTCTTTGAGCAGTCTTGGCTAGGTTCCCAAGCGGAGCCGAACCGACCGGGTTGGCTAGCGCCATGCGGATGGCGGCCGAAGGGTCCTTGAGTTCAGGCATGTCAGGCTTGCGGATGATCGTCGGTTCGCATCCCTTGGGTAAACGAACTTGCAATTCACCTTTTCCATATCGGATGGCAATGGTCTCGCTCATAACGGTACTTCTCAGTAGACGGAAATCGAACTTGTGTCGTTATAGATAGACACCATCTCGGACGGGTCTAACGTAGGCCTTGGTCAAATTCTCCATGGCAAGATCGGTTTGCGATGGAGGCGTCTCGGGTAGCTTAATCAAGAGTTCAACGGTCATGTCTCCAACCGATCCATCAGCGCTCTTGAGCCCTTGGCCTTTGACCCTAAGCTTTTTGCCGCTGTTGCTCATCGGAGGAATCGTGAGTGTTACCATACCTGTGGGAGTAGGAACATCAATGCGGGCACCCTGGATCGCCTCAGGAATGGAAATTGGCAATCGGAGTTCGAGATTGTGGCCAGTGATTTTATAGTGAGGATGAGGCTCGACGTTGATCTTGAGGAGCAGGTCTCCCGCTTTGCCGCCTGCGATGGGATGCCCTTGTCCACGCAAGCGGATTTTTTTGCCTGGCTCGATACCTGCTGGAATCTTGACCGTGATCGACTCCAGCTTGCCACCTCGGTCGAGCTGGATCTGAGTCTCTCCCCCTTGAATAATCGAACGTAGCGGAACAGAAATTTCGGCCGCAATATCTTGGCCTTTGGTGGGACCGGGCCGCCGAGTCCGGCCTGCTCCACCTCCTCCGAACTGTCGGAAAATGTCCCCCAGATCGACCCCGCCCGCTGCACCTTGGCCAAAAACGTCACCAAAGTCAAATCCGCCAGTGCCCGTTCCTTGGGGAAACCCGCCACCCCCGGCAAACGGATTGCCCCCACGAAACTGCTCGTAGTTCGAACCGTATTGATCGAACAACTTTCGCTTTTCAGGATCATTTAAACAATCGTAAGCCTGCTGAATTTCTTGAAAGCGTTTTTTTGCGTTCTTGTCGTCAGGATTCAAATCCGGGTGGTGCTTTCTCGCCAATTTGCGATAAGCCTTGGATATTTCTTCTGCGGTTGCAGTCCGTTCAACCCCTAATACCTTGTAATAATCGTTTGCCATCTTCAATTCCGTGCGTTGTGATCTCTCGCTCAATAAGCCGAGAAGCCGAAGAAGTATTTTAGCTGGACAAGCGACGAATCCCCAGTGCAAACCAAAGGGTGAAAAGCACCATGAAAATCACGAAAACTCTGCGCTCGACCCTGCCTAGCTTCCTCATTTTTGTTTCGATCGTCGTATTTCCTTCCGCCGGTCTGCACGCTCAAGGGAGTGTCGAAATGGAGTTTCTGGACGATGGAACCGGCGAATTTGTTTCTGCACGATTGCTATTCACGAAATC
>JBEBHM010001303.1:0-1543 GCA_040080875.1 Pirellula sp. | reverse complement strand
TGAGTCGGGCCACTACGAGTTCTTCGTTCGTGGGCACAATCCAAATTTGAATTTTGCTGTTTGAATCATCGATGCGGCGTTCCGTGTCACCGGAAAGTCTGTCACCGGAAAGTTTGTCACCGGAAAGTCTGTCACCGGATTGGTTGGCGACTTCTGACAATCGAATTCCTAGATCCTCCAGACCCCAGCAAACGGCGCGACGTATACTGGTTCCATTTTCGCCGATGCCACCGGTGAACACGATTGCGTCCGCTCCGCCGAGCGCCATCAGCATTCCGCCCATTTGGCGACGGATTTCAGCAACATAGACGTCCAACGCGAGCTGCGCATCGGAATTGCCGTTCTGTGCGGCTTGTTCGAGATCGCGAATATCTCCGGACAAACCGTTGGACAACCCAAGCAGTCCGGCCTGCGTTGAAAGATAGTGCAGCAGTTTGTCGAGCGACATGCCTGTGTGCTCCATCATCAACGGGAGACAATACGGATCGATATCGCCAACGCGATTATTCTGTGGCAAGCCGGTTTGTGGACTCATGCCCATCGTCGTTGCCATGCTCTTGCCGTCGCGAATAGCGCATAGAGAAGAGCTGCCACCCAGGTGACAAGAAATGATGCGAGCATCGGTACGCTTAAGAATTTGAGCCATGCGAACGCTGATATAGCGATGCGAAGCTCCATGAAATCCCCATTTCCGGATTGGCAAAGCGTTGGCAATGCTGGCGGGCAATGCATAGCGTTTCCAAGCATCGGGAATGGTTTGGTGGAAATCGGTCTCGAATGCTGCCACCAGTGGAATTTGTGACATACTTGCTAACTGCTTCATCGCAGCCATGTAAGGCGGGTTGTGTGCCGGTGCGACAGAATTCATTTCGTCCATCGCCGCTAGGACTTGGTCATCGATGCGCATCACGCCGGACAAACGTCCACCGTGAACCGCTTTGAAGCCGATGGCACTGATCTCGGAAGCGCTTTGCAGGCAACCGTGAGCGGGATCCGTCAACTGAGCGATGCACGCCTCGACAGCCACACCATGTACAGGAATCGATTGGGTCATTTCACCGCGATAGCTGCCGATTTCGACAAAACAGCGGCTTTCTGGCGATCCAATGCGTTCGACACCACCGCGTGCGAGCTGACGCTCGTCGGACATGTCAAACAATCGATACTTGAAACTGGTTGAGCCTAAATTGGCAACAAGGACCTTCATGGTTTTTCTGTCACTCCGTTGTCGAGCATTACTTGAAGAACGCGGAGATAAGACCTTCTGCAGGTCGCGGAATAATGTGGCTGCTAACCAGTTCGCCAACTTGCGAAGCGGCAGCGGCACCTGCCTCCACGGCAGCCCGAACGCTTCCAACATCACCGCTGACCATGGTCGTTACGTAAGCGCCGCCGATATCAACTCGCTTAACAATCTCGACGTTGGCCGCTTTGGCCATCGCGTCGGTCGCTTCGATCAAGGCCAAGAGGCCTTTGGTTTCAATCAATCCAATTGCGTTTTGCATAGTGTATATTTCTTTGTCTCGTTGAAGTTTTCGTAAGT
>JBEBHM010000545.1:0-6021 GCA_040080875.1 Pirellula sp. | reverse complement strand
CAGAGCTCGACTCTGTTTCACCAGGCAAACACCATTATACAAAAACTTTATGAAAAATCCGAAACCGAACATTGACAAACCGGAACCCATAGAAGGGGCTGGGGGTGAGGGGTATGCATTGCATCATTGCGCATCCAACGATTGATGCTGCAGCAGCATCCTCTATTCCAGCAACACCATCCTCGACTGGTATTCTGACAGAGTCTTGCGATGGTCGGCGTTGCCAGGCTCGGACCGCAGTGCCTCTTCTTCGCTTGCAATTGCTTGTTGCAAATATTGCATCGCACTCTCTAAGTCATCTCGCTTTTCCATCTGGACGCTCCATTGGTTGAGAGCAGCGGCGAACATGCACACGTCATGCGGCTTGCGGCCGAACTGTCCGACCAACTCTCGAAATTGCTCTGTCGACGAGCGAATTGCACTTTCGGCTTCTTCGTAACTGTTGGCTTCTGTTAAACTTGAACCAAGACTGAGCAAGTAGTGACCCAATTGGTGCCGGTCGTCGTACCGCGATCCACCGATTGAATGAGCAGGCGTTTCCGTACAGCTCCACCATGTCTCGAACTATGTCCTTAGCGCTGAAAACTCTAAGGCTTTGGAGATGGTCACTCTTCCATGCGTCAACTTGTAATTCACAGGCAGTCATCTTCTGTTCGACTGCATTCTTAATTTTGCTGTGCAAATACATGGTTAGTTCTCCCAAAGGACGAATTTCTAGCCGGATTCGAAATTGGAAAGTCTAGTCGTTGAGTCTAGCTCATTCTTGCAACCATTGACTCGAAAATCAGCAGAAGATTTAGTCTCTCAAAACCCGGTAATTACCGGAATTGAGAAACTAAAACCCGGTACCTACCGCAAAGGCTTGCAAATTGTCGCATAGTTTCGCTATGATCTGCAAGTAATGAATTCCTTGGGTGGAATACACCAACCGGGGCTCCAGAGATTTTCTTGCTTCTTCTACGGTTTGGACTTCAGTTTCCAATCGATAGTCTGTTTACCCGGTTTCACGTCTGCGGTCAGGGTTGATTTACGGTTGTATTCGGGTGGTAACAGCTCTTTGTATCGCTCTCCTGTCCCCTCCGTCACCGGAGCTGGAGTGATGATCGTCACCTTATGTTTTCCAACCGGTGCGCCAATCTGATCGATTGTATATCTCATCACGTAATTGCCAGATTTATCCGTCCTTGCAATCGTCGCGCTTCCTCCTTCGTCTTCAAAACGGACTGCGACATCAGGAAGAGGCTGGCCATCCATGGTCACTTGGCCACTCACGTTACCAAACTGAGGACCCCCGCATCCAGAGACATAGGTCAAGCCAAAAAGGGCAATCGCAGTGACCTGACATCTAAATGCGATTCGAAAGTTTTCGTATTCCACCGAGACACTACTTCCTTCTCTATTTGCTACTCAGGTGTTTCAACAACGAGTCCGTCGTTTCGGGCGCCTAGTCGATCGAACACTCCCCATGGTGTAGCTGCCTGACCGTCCCAGACGCTTATTGACTGAGAAAGGAAGTGGACCGATCCATCGCCATACGTAAACTGAGCGCCACCCGTGTGCCGACTGCTAAATGCATTTGCATCCAAACCGTTGATCTTGTGATCGCGGCCAAAATCGGTAAATCCCGCTGTGCTCAAACAGAAATGTCGATTCGCATAACCACCGTTGGTGGCCGTTGTTCCGACCCACAAAGTCCCGTTGTGTCTGTAATCCCGTTCTCCTACAAGCAATGTATTGCTGGTGCCGTCCGTGATGTCTCGAAAGGATGTTTTGCTATCCATAAACAAAATTCCGTTTCCACCGACATACGTAGCTGGATTACCCGGCGTACTCTCGGCATCGTACCAAACACCTAGATGCTGAAACAACAGACTTCCATTGACTCCGGCGTAGTTCGACATGCTGGTTTGGCGTCCTCCCAACAATCGCTTGTCGTTCAAGACAGGTCCCGTGTCAGATGGGCAACGAAGGCCCGGCACAGGGAGTTGTAACGTTGCCAAAACTATAGGATCCGCAGCGTTGTTGAGTGGAGCCCAACTCTTGCTCTCGCTTTGAAGTCTGTCAAAAAGACTCGATTGCTCCATGTATGGAAATATTCTCACGCCCCAACCCCAAGAATGGAATCGAGTAAACCCCTGTGGGAATTTCTTGTTTGCCGATTCGTAATTGTGCAATGCTAACCCAAGCTGTTTCAAATTGTTGCTGCATTGCATCCGCCGAGCAGCTTCGCGGGCAGCCTGAACTGCTGGCAGTAGCAATCCAACAAGAATGCCAATAATGGCGATGACAACCAACAATTCAACGAGCGTAAAGGCTCGTCGATTCTGAGTGACTAGAGACGGCATGGCATGCATTCCTTCCGACTAATAATAAAAATAAAACGAAATTACTACTTCCTGCGGCTGGAATCGAATCAACCATTCAGAAAGCAGGCAAACACAACGATTCACGAAAGGGCGCAACGCAACTATAGCGTCTATGCGTCCATAAAGCAACGTTTGTGTCCTCTATGTGCGCAATGCGTCGATATGCTAATAATATTTTACCAAGCATGCAGGTCCGGGTTTCGAAGCGAACGCCGCCATCTCGGAAAGCGTTGATTCGTGGATGGCACGTGGTTGAAGGATGCCAGAATTTCGCGATCCACTCTACAGTTTTCGTAATACTTCGATGGCTTGTTTTTCAAATGCGGCCTGCCATTCGGGAGCGACGATGCAGTCGCAGTCTTCTTGGGCATAGCCGGTATTGAGTCGCTGTTCGGAAGTCGGCAAGTAGTAGAGGTAGCCGTTTGTATATCCCGCGACAAACGCATGGGGCAACTCGACCGCCTTCTTGATGTTGAGCCCAATCTGTACTGTCAGCTCACCGGGAAACGTCACCAGCTTAAAGTCACCCACTCTCCATCCGACCATTTCTGCATCGATGGTGCTATCGGGAGCAGCTATGTTCTGCGCATGGTGTTTCTTCAAAAGGGCCAGGTTGGTATTGAGCCGCGTCAATTGCTCCATGTCGGCTATGTTTTCCAAGTACGCGGCGACGCTGGCTCGGTTGTCCGAATCCAGTTTTTCAATGTCCGATCGACCAAGGCTTTGGTCGTGCATGTAGGCTTGTTTGCTGTGCGACGGAAACTCAGGCGAAAGTTTGTCTTGCAAATACAGCGACAAAAATGATTTGAATTGAATGTTGGTTGGCCGTAATCGACTCAGCAATCTACTCTGTTCGGATTCGATTGCGGCGATTCGCCGAGCGAGATCGGTACCTCGCGGGATCTTGAGCATGCTATGCGAAACAGCCAGCGGAGCATTGCTGACCATTTCGATCTTCCTGGCTGTTCGCAAGACGGATACGCCAAGCATATTTCCGAGCGGGTCGGCGTCTGGAGTTCGGGCAACCTCTTTGTAGCGAATCGGGTTGATGTCGCCCGCACAACCCTGGACAAAGAGCGCAATCGATTCGTTCCCAAGCGTCTCCTCGATCACGTTCGAAACAATTCCCGTCATGTCGGCTGAGTTGCCCTTGTTCGGAGGGTTCATGATCGGGTGGCAAGCAAAGTTGTAAACAATGGCAAGTGTTCGACCGTCCAGTCGATCGATACGAAGTACACCCAAGTCAGGATCGATCGGTCCAACGCCCGAAACATCGCTATCTCGCGGTAACGAATACGCGCGTCGCATGTCCACTTCGCTTCCGTCGCGCAGCTTCAATCGACGATTCTCACTGACCCGGTCTTCGCGACCCGTTCCAACTCCAACCTTGACCGGAACCATGTTGTTCCAAGCTTCCTTAACCGCTTGAAAAGCCAAAACATCGCTATCCAGTCGTGGAATGCTGTGGCAGTGACTGGCGTTGACCAGGACGTTCTCGGGCGGAATACCGAGCTCCGACTTCATTTTGTCTCGCAGGCTCCCAAGGAATCGGTTGCCAAGTCGACCGATCTCGCCGATTGCGACTGCGTCGATTGCGATCAACACGGTCGATGTCGTGCCCTTGCGAAGTACGAGGGCACGTGCGAAAGATGGATCATGAACTGGCCCTGCGTCTCGATCGGTCACTTCGATTTTAGCGGCTCCTGCGTAGAGATCCGATTCGGCGAGCAGCGAATTTTTGGTCAGGGCGATCGGCAAGAAAAAACAGACAAAACTAGCTAATCCACACGTAATCCAAGGTTTCATTCGGCACCAACAAAGTGGGAGTATCAAAGTCTGAGTATCGAAGTGTTCAAAGTGTTGTGAACCTGCGATGCTGCTATCATAATGTCCAAACGACGCTGCATGGCCGTAACAGCGTCGCTCCGCGCCGCTGCATCACCCGTAGCTACATCGCTCCGCGACTGCCTACTTGTAGCTGCCTCGCTCCGCGACGCTGCATGGTTGTAGCTGCGTCGCTCCGCGACGCAGAGTATTTGCTGGCCAATCATGACTTGTATTCAGTCATATCAACTTAGAGGACACCCCTTGAGATCACGACGACAGTTTATTGCATTTGCAGGAACGGCTCTTGCAGTTTCCGTTGCGACGAAGCAACACCGACTATTTGCTCGCGGCGAATCCGCCGTGCCGGGCAACTTCGAGCCAGCGCCCGTTGCTTGGGTCAATGCGACATTGTTACCGATCGATCAGCCGGTTATCCAGGATGGGGTGATCGTGTTGGCTGGCGGCAAGATATCGGCCATCGGGACCAAACAATCCACGCACGTACCCGCCAACGCACGAACGATCGATGCAAAGGGGAAGTGGATTATGCCCGGGCTGGTTTGCACACACAGCCACATTGGGGGCTTTGGGGCAGCCGACTCGAGCAGTCCGATCCAACCGGGAGTTCGTATTTTGGATTCGATCAACGTGCGAGATTCCGGTTTTCGGAGGGCGTTAGCGGGTGGGCTCACAACACTTAACATCATGCCCGGTTCCGGCCACTTGATTAGCGGGCAAACGGTCTACTGCAAATTGCGATACTTCGACGGGTCACCTCAAGTCATCGATGACATCTTGATTCGCGATCGCGAGGGCAAACCGATGGGTGGGCTCAAGATGGCCAATGGGACGAATTCGCAAGGCGAATCTCCTTTTCCAGGCACGCGAGGCAAGTCGGCGTTCTTGGTGCGAGAACAGTACATCAAAGCCCGCGAGTACCAAGCCAAGATGGTGTCGGCCAAAGGGGACGAATCGAAAATGCCTCCTCGCGATTTGAATTTGGAATCGTTGGTCGAGGCAATGCAGGGCAAACGCATTGTGCACCATCATACGCACCGACACGATGACATCATGACGGTGATTCGACTCTCGCAGGAGTTCGGTTTCCAAGTGGTCCTACACCATGTGAGCGATGGTTGGAAAGTCGCCAAAGAAATCGCAGAGGCCAAACTTCCTTGTTCGATCATTGTCTTGGATTCTCCGGGCGGCAAACTCGAAGCCAAGGATCTTGTATTTCGCAATGGACGAGTGCTCGACGAGGCGGGGGTTCGAGTTGCTTTCCATACGGACGATTGGATCACGGATTCGCGATGGTTCATGCGTTCGGCCGCGTTGGCGGTTCGCGCTGGCATGAATCGCGACCGAGCCATCGCAGGATTGACCCTCGCGGGTGCCGAGATGCTGGGCTTGGCGGATCGCATCGGTTCGCTGAGTGTTGGAAAGGACGCGGACTTGACCATCCTCGACGGTGATCCACTCAGTGTTGTTTCCCGAGTGCGCGAAACGTGGGTTGAGGGTCGCAAAGTGTTTGACCTCAGCGATCCTGATGACCAACTCTATGCCGAAGGGGGATTCCAAGCCGGTGGCGATGTCGATCCGTTTTTGTGTTGCTATGCACCTGCATGGCAAGGAGGTGCCAAGTGAAACTCGCATTTATTTTGAAAGGTCTATTGGTTACCACCCTGTTGACGATCCAATCGACTCAGGCTGCCGACCCAATCGCAGTCCGCGCCAAGAAAGTCATCACGGCAACGGGAATCACCATCGACAATGGGATTGTCCTTTGTATCGATGGCAAAATCAAAGCCATAGGTAAATCCAACGAAAT
>JBEBHM010001302.1:0-1548 GCA_040080875.1 Pirellula sp. | reverse complement strand
TTCTTAGACCAGTTCCCGCCGTCGGTTCTTAGGGGAATTTAGTGGCTCGAAATGCTGGGAAAGAGGTCTAGCTTTCCGCAGAAAAAGAGAATGCGTGTTCTGTAGTTTTCAAAGCTGCTGAAGCCTCGCGCAGCACTTTTGATGGACTGAATCTTGCTGTTAAAGCCTTCGCTGGCCGCGTTGGTTATTCGATGGGTAACGTAGCTCAGCAATCCAGACAGGTGTCGTTTCAGCATCGTCGCGACCTTTGCTATTGGTGGCAATTTACTTCGAGTCGCCCAGCTGTGCCACGTCGTAAAAAACACTGTTGCTTCCTCGACGCTTCCGCATTCCCAAAAATAGCGGAAGTTCTCTTTCATTGACCATGCACGACCGGTTTTAAGATCGGCTTGTCGCAACGAAAGCATCAGAGCACTTTTGTCGTCTGGCAGGTTTTCCATCGCATACAACCATAGCTGTCGCGTTCCTTTCAGACGATCATCACCTTCCTCGATCAATTGAACGTTTTCTTGTCTTCGGACCTTGTCGACCGCTTCGCCTAGATACTTGCTGACGTGAAATTTATCATGCACGATTGCCGCATCTGGACACGCAGCCCGAGTCGCCTCCATGAAAGGAGACCACATATCCATCGAGACTGCTTGAATCAGCTTTCGCTGCAGAGCATCCATCAATTGCCAGAGTTTATCGGCGGCAGCTCGCGTTCGCTCTGGAACAACTTCCAAGACTCTTGCGTTATCGACATCGGTCATGATCGAGACATAATCCTGGCCCTTTCCAAAGCTCTTTTCATCAATGCCGACGTTTCGAATGTTGGACATGTTGCGACGCACAATGCCACGCGCAACGGCTCTATTCATTATCGACTGAACCGCTTGCCAATCGACGTTGAGCAGTTTCGCCGCTGCCGATATGCTCGAACACGCCTTGATCACTTCCACTGCCATATACTCGAACAGAAGTGTGAATCGCGAATGCTTACCCGCCCATGGGACTGGCTGGGTAAGCACGCCGCAGGTGTTGCATTCGCTTCGAGGAACAGAAGCATGAATTGTCGTAGTGAACTGCATCGTATCGAGGTGACGCCACGTTCGTTCCGGGGCCATATCCGCTCGCGGACAGCTGCACTTGCATTCCGGGCAAAACAGCTTCGAGCCGCAATACTCAATCCGAATATCCACCAATTTGGCATTTGGCAGAAACTCGACATTAGTAACACGCCAGTCGGCATCAAGTCCCAACAAAGCGCTATAATGATCTGTGGTTAATTCGTTCATCTCAAAAGGATACCGAATCCCTGGCATTTTCCTACCTACCCACTAAATTCCAAGAAGAACCTCGAAAAGAAAGTCGAATAACAGCAGTTCGTCATCCGAAAGGTTTGTTCCGTTGGTTCGTTTGGGTAAAATCTGCATACTGATCGGGTTCGTAGTTCCCGATGATTTGATCTTAGCGCGGATTGGGATTTCATTTCTGAAGTTGGGGGATTGTCCCCGTTTCGTTAAATCATTTTCCCCAGTTGCTTCCCAGCCGCCATCCGCTTAAGTC
>JBEBHM010000544.1:0-6036 GCA_040080875.1 Pirellula sp. | reverse complement strand
AAACTACGTTGACCATGGCCCTTGGCAATTCTCCTTGATCCACCTTGGCAACCACTTGGTCGATAAATACACGTTGTTCGGGAATCGTTCTCAGGCCAAAGTAAAGCTGTTCCCTTAGTTCCACGACATTGAACGACATCATGCGTTCTGCTTCGTTGAAATCGACTCCATCTTGGGCGGTCGCGGTACTGACTAAGGGAGCCGACCAAGCGATGGCCATCCCGCCGATTCCGGCAAGCATTCTCTTGAAGGTTCGCATGCCAAACTCCATCTTGTAGTTTTTGGAAAAAACATAATCTAGTAAAGTGCGATTTCTCCGAGGCTTTCTCATTTTCGTCGCAAGTTTTTCGTTGGCTTTGTCTTGAGCCTGAGGCGCTAGCCGATTTTTATGTTCGATCGGATAGCGCCTCAGGCTTGGGTATTGCGAATGATTTGTGAAAAACGAAGTGGGAAGATCTCCTCGCCGCACGTCCCGAACGGCGTGCACAGCACTGTTCAAGTACGTTCAGGTCGAGGACAATACAGCAATTCGCTCCTCTATTTCAAGGCGGTTCACGAAGGTTGTGCAAGTTGGGGAATCCTGACGGACGAAATTTCCAGTGGCCAGAATCGGGAAAATTGGCAGGCATTGACTACGGTACCGTCAGGATAGGCGTTGCCGTTTGCGATCCTAGTCGCACTTGGACGAGTCCGCTTGAGACCTACGTTCGCCGCAATGCGGTCCAGGATGAAAAATACTTTCGAAAGATAGCTGAGGAGTACCAAATCCTGGGTTGGATCGTAGGATTGCCAATCCACTGCGATGGTCGCGAGAGCCAAAAATCCCAAGAGGCTCGCGAGTTTGCACTCTGGTTGCACCACATCACCGACATTCCAGTACGATTCGTCGACGAGCGATACACAACGGCACTTGCCAATCGCCTGCTGTTCGATACCGACTTGAACCACAAGCAGCGTAAGAAACAAGTAGACAAGATTGCGGCACATCTCATTCTCGAAACCTATCTTGAATCCGCCAAGCATCCTTCCTTCATACCTCTTCCTTTAGAGGACTAGAACATGAATCGATTCAGAAGATCCGTTGCGCCGTGCGGCGACAAAAACCAATTCAAGTGCTTCCAAGGTGTCTTGAAATTTGCTTGCTGCGTTGCTTGGCTAGCGACGTTGGCTGAGCCGATGGTTTGGAGCCAGGAACCGCCGACCGCGTTGGAACGACGTGAGAATGCCGAACCGCGAGCGCTTTCGCGTTACATGGGTCGGCGGGTTGCGCCGGCCATGGGCTATATGCATATGAATTGGCTGAATCGCCCCGAACGAATCCAAGAAGAGAACCCGCAAGAGATGCTCGAGCAACTCGACCTCAAACCTGGCATGGTGGTTTGTGACTTGGGTTGCGGCGATGGCTATCATGCTCTGCAGATGGCTCCACGCATTGGCCCGACGGGCAAAGTGATCGCGGTCGATATCCAGCCGCAAATGTTGCAGGAACTTTCCAGGAAGATGATCGACAAGAAAATTGAAAACATCGATACCATTCTCGGCGACCTCTGGAATCCCAAACTGGAAAAGAATTCGGTGGATTTGGTGTTGATGGTCGACGTCTATCACGAGTTTTCACATCCGGTCCATATGCTGTCCGCGATCAGGGCCGCCTTAAAACCTGATGGTCTCATTGCACTGGTCGAATTCCGACTGGAAGACCCCACGGTGCTTATCCGTACCGAGCACAAAATGTCCAAGGTACAGATCCTCAAGGAATACAAGGCCAATGGATTCAAAGTTGCGAAAGAGTATGACAAGCTGCCTTGGCAGCATTTGATGTTCATGCAACGCGATGACAAGTGGCGCAGCGAGAAGTAGAGTGCGTCAATTTGCGATGACCATCGCGTACGATGGAACCCGATACGGCGGCTGGCAGATCCAACCCAACGCTCGCACGGTCCAACAGACTCTCATCGAGGCTATCGAACAATCTACCTCCGAACAAGTGCATGTTCAAGGAAGCGGGCGAACGGACTCGGGCGTTCATGCGTTGGGGCAAGTTGGGTCGTTCGTCCTCGAGCGCTGGAACCCAACGGCCGATAAACTCGTTCCAGCCATCAATCGGTATTTGCCTCGCGACATCGTGGTTCGCGAGTGCCGCGATGTCATACTCCATTTCGATCCCATTCGACAAGCCAAAAGCAAACGCTACCGATACACGATTCGCAACTCACGCATCCCCGACCCAATGACGGGGCGATATCATTGGTGGATTCCAAAGACACTGGATATAGCTGAAATGCGAAATGCCTGCGGGTACTTGGTTGGCACGCATGACTTCAAAGCCTTTGAAACCACAGGATCGCCTCGAAAATCCACGACGCGGACAGTTTATGAACTTGCTGTGAGGACGATCGACTCGATGGATGGAGTCGATGTGCACATCGAAATCGAAGCCGATGGTTTTCTCTATAACATGGTTCGAAATATTGTAGGTGCTCTTTGGTCGGTCGGATCGGGACGTTATGGGGCCAGGTGGATCAAAACGTTTATCGATGCGCGTGAAAGAGACACAACCCACCACACGGCCCCTGCCCACGGATTGTGCTTATTGCATGTGACATATCCCGACGAAGTGTTCGAGACTTAGCCCATTGTAGAACGAGTGTCCTCAATCGTTTCACGCACCCAAGCAATTGGGACAATTGCTCTACTCTCTTGAACACCTCTTTTGCCCCACCCAGGTCCTGACGATCCCGATTCAAGTCGCATTTACGTGTCAGTTGCCTTTTCTCACGCGAGCGCTTCCTGGCAGTACTTCACACACTTGGCCACTTCCTTGACTGCGTCTGAGTCAGGAGGGACTTTGTACTCCAATTCGATATCTGCATAGATCGGCCACTTTTCCTTTTTCAGTAATTGCAGTACTTCCTTGATCGGCGTATTCCCCTGGCCCCATGGAAGGTTGCCACCGTCGGCCGTGCGATCCTTAAGATGCAGGCTGATAATTTTTTTGTGGTACTTCTCGATCACAGGGATCGGCGACTTGCCCTTGGTACCCGCAACGTAATGGCCAATGTCAAAATTGAACCCGATGTAGTCGCCGATGTGCATGAGCGGGTCGAGGTCTTCGAGCGTCGGAATGTTGTTGGTGTGATTATGGAACGCCACCCAGATCTTGTGCTTGTCAGCGAACGGAGCTAACCGCTTGGCCAATTCATCGTTGCGCTCGGTGGTTATAGCCTTGCAGCCAAGGGCCTTGGCAATCTGAAAGTTGAACTCGATTTCGTCGTCTGTCTTACCAAAGGGACACTTGTGAATATGGATGTTGACGCCAGCGTCGTTGAACAATTTTCGGAGCTGTTCACATTTGATGAGTTGCGCCTCTCGCACCTTGGGGCGATTTGCGTCCAAAGATGGATCCGGTGAATCGTTAGCGCGACGACCTCCACCTCTTGGAAACGAGATACCTGCAAAGTTTCCGATTGGGCCATCCATCAATTCCGTCTCGCTCAGACCGTCCTTGATGAGGCAATCCAAAGAGTATTCGGCTGTATTGGCTCCACCGCGATAGCTATAAGTGATGCAACCAATACGTACACCGTTGAAGACGGAATTCGGTTTGGGACCATCGGCGCTATTGACAGCACGCGGCAAAAGCCCGTTTACTGCCACAGCAACTGCCCCGCCGAGAATTGTTCGCCGCATCAGTCGATTTTCGAAATTATTCTCCGCCATTTCACTACCTCAAAAAAGTATGTATTCGAACCACGAAAAAAGGAAAATCCCTGGAGGTCGTTTTTACGTCCGGGGGAACCGAAGCGAACAATCAAGTGTTAATAGGACTCTTATCGCTTTACTCTGGCGGGGGTAGGAGTGGGTATTCGGATGGCTGCGATGCGTGCGCGATCATCACACCGGTTTCAGGGTCTCTGTCCGTACGAACTGGATAAGGCAAAATCGGTGTTGTGACGCTTTTGATGGCTGAGACCACTTCGATCTTGTCACGATACTTGCCACCCCAGAAATCTGCGATCTCCTTAGAACCCAAACTCATTTCCTCTACCAAGAAGACTACGTCCGCAGTATGCATGAGCGCCTCCCCTCCTACCGGCATACCCGTGTCGCGGATCTGGCCAATGCACAAACATGTAATCCCTTTTTCATGGTTGTACGTCTTCAAGGCCGATAAATTATCGGCAGTTCGATTGCGAGTCGGGTCCAACATGTTGAGCGAGTCGATCACGACGAATCGAATGTTCTCTTTTTCGACCAAATAACGATACTTACCAACAAAATCGTCCCAGCTCTTTCCTCGATGGTATTGGCTCTGCATCACAAACATGTTGCTGAGCGCCTTCCGGGCGAACTCTTCTTCGCCGAGTCCCGTCGCTTTCATTCCGATCTTGGTCAAACGGCTACATAGATCGTCGCGACCGAACTCGGGAGGGTTGTAAAATCCCTCCTCCGCGATAACAAAGGCCACCGGCATGCCCGTAAGAGCGACCTTGGCAAGCCCGGCTAAGCTGGATCGTGTTTTGCCTTTGCCCGGCGGGCCGGACAACGCGATCGTGCATCCCTTGGGAATTCCGCCGAGCGAGTGCAGACGGTCGTTGGTTAAACATAAATGATCCAGCACGCACCCAATGGCCATCCCTTTCTGATCCTTGATTCGATTTTTTAAAAGCGCGGGGCGAATGATATCTGAGTCTAACCCAGCATCGTTGTCTTGGGACGGCGCACCCGCGGCAAACGGTATGGCTGCAGGATCAACCATCCCGCCAACTCCCATTGGCATGCCTGCCCCAGCACCCATCATGCTTTGCATCATTTGCATCATTGCAAACATCGGGTTGGCCATGGCGTTTGCGGCCATCGGGTTTCCAGGCATCCCGCTTGGCATCCCAGTGGGCATCCCCGGGTGCATCATCCCCGCCGGTTGCGTTGGAATTTGCGGTTGTACCGAGCCTGGAAGCGCAGACGAAGAAGCCAAAATATCCGTTGGACCGTCGCTCTTTTTCTTAGCCATATACTCAATACCGTTTCCCAGGAAATAGTTTCTCAAGCGTTTTGCCGCAAGCCTTGCCAGCATACTCCGAGATCTCGTACGCTTCAATTAACTTCGGTGCGGGCCCGTGCTCTGTCTTCCAAAATCGCGTCAGTCGATCTTTGGCTCTGTCAACAAACCATCTGCCCAACCAATCACGCCGCTCGCTGGGATCCTTTGGTACGCTGTCGACGATGCGCTCTATCCAAGGCAACCATTCATAGAATTGCGACTGATGGCTATCGAGCATCGAAAGGATGGTTTCGAAATATTGCGAAACATCGATCAGTACATCCGCTCGAAATGGACATGGTCTAGTAAACAAATCGACCATATATGCAACCACAGGCTCCGTCGTGGGTGGCGCAACTTCCGGAACAATCTTGGGGACGAGAACCATATACGAAGCGTCTTGAACAACCTGGCCGACTGCCCTGTGGTCAGGATGATAATCAAATGGTCGGTGAGTCAATACCAGGTCCGGCTGGAAGGTACGGATTTCACGAATGATCGCGTGTCGAAGTTCGAGCGACGGAACCAACGATCCATCCGGAAAATCCCACGTCAAGTACTCTGCTCCCACCTGTTTGCCGGCTAGCACTGCTTCCGCTCTCCGCCTCGGTATCAGCTCATGCGACGGTATCGACTGATGCCCAGATTGTCCGTTGGTAACACTGATGAGTTTGATCGTCGAGCCAGCATGGAAATGCCTTGCAATCAACCCACCTGCGAAAAACTCGGCATCATCCGGATGCGCTCCAAGTACCAAGATACGGGTCATTCATTCCTCAAATTAATTAATGGTCTACTGCGGCATATCATGTCTCAAAACTACTCTAAGGCGAGAGGCGGAATGAGATATACCTTTCTTCGTAGCGGAAGCCCGCAAGAATTCCTTGAGTTCTGAATTCTTGCGAATTCCGCTTCGGTAAATTCTTCTCTGCCGCTCGCCTCTCAATTGCAAATCGATGAGCTGAAGCTCGTCCTGTGTTAAGCCTCAACATAAC
>JBEBHM010000543.1:0-6039 GCA_040080875.1 Pirellula sp. | reverse complement strand
GTCTACATTCAGCTACCGGCGGTCTTGCAATCGCAAAAACGGCCGCAATGGGCGGTCTCGCCGTGGCCTACGACTATGCCGTCGGCGGCAGTGCTTATGCGATCCAGGCCAATACGGAGCAGGCAAAGAGTTATGTCCAGCGGGCTTCCTATGCGTGGCTGATGGAGTGGTACATCAAGAACCAATTCTTTGGCAATGTGATTCTCATCGCGCCAGCGATCCTCTCTAGCAGCATCATGAGATTGTTCTATCGGCGAGAACTGGTTTAGGTTCAGTAATTAAACTCCATATCCATATAAGGGTTTTATTTCCGCCAGAATTTGCGCGAAGTACATGCAAGGATCATCCGATTTACGTATATTAGATAGACCTGTTTTTTTTGCCGCCATCCACGTTGTGACGCTTTTGATGAGACGAAAACGATTTCCGTTGATGTTATCGCAAGGATTTGCCCCCACATTCTTCTTGCTACTTGTCATTTGTTGCGTCGGAGGGTGCGGTAATGCAAATCTTGCGTCCGTGACCGGGCAGGTCACTTTGGATGACAAGCCCGTTCCTAACGCGTTTGTTAAGTTTTTTCCGACGGGCATGACCGGTGCACCTTCTTTTGGCAAAACGGACGCCAACGGTAACTACAAGATGATGTTCTCGGACAGCGAAGCGGGAGCATGGGTTGGCGAAAACGCCGTTCAGATATCGACAGGAGACGTCGGACTTGCTCCTGGGATGGGGACGCCTGAAACGATTCCTGTGGCATACAACACCAAATCAACACTCGTTGAAACGGTCAAGTCTGGCAGCAATAAATTTGATTTCAAACTCAAAAGCGATGCGGGAAAAGTGATGCAAATCGCTGACCCAGATGCTGCCCCATCAAGAAAGAAATAACCACAGCACGATGCTGTTTTCGATTTGTTCACGGTATTTTTTCCTTTTTTTGGGTAGGGATGGATATGAATTTGTTTTTCAAGTTAAGTTCACGAATGCGAGTTCGGAGCAAGAAGGCGTTTACGCTGGTTGAGCTGTTGGTGGTGATTGCCATTATCGGAATATTGGTAGGACTGTTGTTGCCAGCAGTGCAAGCTGCTAGGGAAGCCGCGAGAAGAATGCAATGCTCGAACAACCTCAAGCAATTGGGGCTCGCGATGCACAATTACCACGACACTCGAAAGCAGTTCCCGGCTTCGATGTATTTTCAAACACCTTGGTTGACAGCTCGCGGCAATCGTCCTCTTCGAGCCCCAGGCTGGAGCTGGTCAACCATGTTACTCCCGTATATCGAACAAAGTGCGCTTTACAACAGTTTCAACTTCACGACTTCAGCTGTAAACGCAGTCAATCAACCGTTCTTGCAAGCCGACCTTCCCAGTGCGCGATGCCCATCATCTCCCCAATTCGCGTTCATCGAAGTTGGTCCGGCAGCAACGCCAGCATCGGTCAATCCACCGAATTATCGATTTCGTCCGACCAACTACGTCGTATGCAGTGGCAGCTTTAACAACAGCCAATATTACGACAGTCCACAGGGACAAAAGAACGGTCCCATCTACGAGGACTGCCGCACTCGCATTGGCGATATCACCGACGGTACATCGAATACCATTTTGGTGGGTGAAACTAAGTTCTATGGCAATGGGAACCCCGCTGGTCCTGCGGGAACTTTTTACTGGGACCCAAGCTGTTATGCCCGCGTTCAAGCTGCCATTTCAACGGCGGATTGCCCCGAGTGTATGGCGAGAGCCGGACAAGTTCGCATCAATCCACCGATACTAACTACGTCTGCCGCCGACCTGCGAAATTCTTTTAGCAGTCATCATACGGGAGGTGCCCAGTTTGCTTTCGCGGATGGATCGGTCCACTTTATTAGCGATTCGATCAACAATACAAGCACCGCTTACGCTGCATTTACGACCAGTGGTGGAAGCATCCTAGGCGTTTATCAACGGCTTTGCGGACGTGACGATGGACAAGTCGTAGGTGACTGGGCTCAATAATTTGTTGCCCAGGTGTTGTATTTGGGGCGCGACGAAGTTTCTAATATTCGTCGCGCAGTTAATTGGTATTGAAAGTAGTGGATCTTGTTAAAGATCCCTTCGATCTGGGAGGTTGAACAACCTCCACTACTCCAATTGTTAGCCATAAAGACGCACTCGGAGTCACCTTATGAAAGGCACGTCGCCACTCAGGCCAAGTTTCTTGTTGGCTTGGTTAGTATTCCTGATCGCGGCCCAACCGGCTACGGGCGCTGAAAAAGCGATCGCGTTGGTCGATGATTTGGCCCTCATGCGGAGCGTCGAGCGTGCACTCCCATTACTGGAGATTGCATCGGCCGGCTCTGCCGATCGACGCCAATGCTTCACTTGTCATAGCCAAGCGATACCTGTCTTTGCATTGGTAGAAGCTTCCCGCCGCGGATTTCAAGTTGATTCCGCCAATCTACAGCGACAAATCGAACATTCCTACGCTCATCTTAAACGCGGCGTAGAAACGTACAAAGAAGGAAAGGGGCAAGGGGGTGGTATCGATACTGCAGGGTATGCGCTCTGGTCCATCGAGGATGGAGGTCGAGCGCCGGACGAAGTGTCCGATGCAGTCATCGGTTGGATGCTCAAGGCTCAAACAGCAGACGGTTTTTGGAAGGCTACCAGCAGTCGGCCTCCAACCCAGGGAAGTCGTTTCACTTCGTCGTATCTTGCCTTGCGAGCGCTGTCCGCCTTTGGACGAGAAAAAGACAATGAACAAATACATAACGCTAAAAAAGTGGCTTCGAGTTGGATGTTGCGCACGGCAGCCACTGACCACGAAGATCTGGTGTTTCAAATCCTTTCATCTCTTTATACGGACATGGCATCGGATCGCATCGAAGGACTGATTGCCGATCTCATGAAGTCTCAGAGACAGGACGGCGGCTGGGCCCAGAAAGCAGTTATGGAAAGCGATGCCTATGCTACAGGCACGGCATTGTATGCGTTGAATCGGACCGGCACTGCGATCAGTGACCCTGTTTGGAAACGCGGAATAGAGTACTTGGTCAAAACGCAACATGAGAATGGATCATGGCACGTTGTCACACGCAGCAATCCGATTCAAACCTATTACGAAACCGGTTTTCCGCATGCCAAAGATCAATTCATCTCGTCCTACGCAACCGCTTGGGCAACGATCTGCTTGCTCTATTCACTGCCTGAACAGCCAGTCAAGACAATCGCCAGCTTGCCAGGTACGCGTCCACTTGAGATGCCTGAATCCGATCTTTCGGGTCGGCTGATGATAGGGGCGCATCGGTTCGTCGACAGCGAAATTGACCGCGCGAACGGGGCCCGGCACAAGCTGCCACTGTCAACGGATGAATCGCGAGAGCAAGCCAGAACCGCGCTGCGAGAAATTCTGGGAGTGATCGAACAGCGCGCAGCGCCACGAATGGAACGTTATGGCGATGATGACAACCCGGCTTTAGTTGCTTCAACGAAGCAATTCGACGTTTACCAAGTCCGATGGCCAGTCTTTGACAACGTTCACGGCGAAGGGCTATTGGTGCTACAGCGCGAAGCTTCCAGGGGTATGTGCATTGTGGTTCCCGACGCGGATCAAACTCCGGAACTTCTGCTGGGACTTGTAGGTAACTTGGAGGCGGACAAACAAATTGCTTCGATCTTGGCGAGAAATGGCTTCGATCTACTCATCCCAGCCATTGTCGGGCGCGATCCACTCAATACCGAGGATTCAAAGCGCAAGCGAGCCGACATGACGCATCGCGAATGGATCTATCGCCAAGCGTTCCACATGGGGCGACAGGTGGTGGGTTACGATATCCAACGAGTGCTCGGTGCAGTCGATTGGTTCGCCAGCCGAAAACTTCCTACGAAGATTGGGATCGTTGGATACGGCGAGGGAGGTTTCATCGCCATGATGGCCGCAGGTGTCGACCCACGGATCGAGGCAACGTGGGTCAGCGGATACTTCGATTCAAGCGATGCGGCTTGGGCCGAACCTATCTATCGCAATCTATGGCGACGCAGCCAAATGCACGGAAACGCAGAAGTCGCGTCTTTGATTGCACCGAGAGCGCTTGTTATTGAGCACTGCCAGTTCCCAAAAGTGACCGGGCACAAGGGTGATATTCGTACGCCTGAATTCGAACATGTGAAAGCCGAGTTTGAGTTGATCCGCAAGCAAGGAACCGGACATGTACCGCAATTGATCGCTGGCGAAAAAGGGACGACGATCGGTCCATGGTCACGACCAGCTCTGCAATCCTTTGCAGAGAGTTTTGGAATCAATGTGAAAGCCGCCGAACCAACCGGTGCCGAACCAACCGGGGCCAACAATCCTACATGGATCGATGGGCGGCGACAGGCTGCAAAAGCGATTGCGGAGCGTCAATCGCGTTGCGTATCGGAACTGGAGACTCACGTCCAAACGCTTGTTCGGAACTCAGAACACGTTAGAGATTCGGCTTATCTGTATCAAGTCATGCCTGAATTTGCGAAGCGTGGTTGGAGCACCGAGCGGCGGCATCCAATCAGCAGCTCGGAGGCATTTATCGCGGGCAACAAAGATTTCCGCAAGCGATTTCAGAGGGAAGCCATGGGGCAATTTGATCGTGAGTTGTTGCCTCCTAACGCCAGGACGCGAGAGATAGCGAAAACCGACAAGTGGACCGCATACGATGTCGTACTCGATGTGCATGAACATTTGATGGCTTGGGGAGTATTGGTCGTCCCCCACGGCATGGCGCCTGGGGAAAAAAGGCCGGTGGTCGTTTGTCAGCATGGACGCAATGGTGTTCCGCGAGACACGCTGGATACCAATAATCCGGCATACAATAATTTCGCAGCGACTCTTGCCGAGCGGGGCTTTATCACCTTTGCGCCTCACAACCTTTATCGCGGCGAGGACCAGTACCGATGGCTCGATCGCAAAGCCAATGCGCTGGGTTGTAGTCTTTTTTCGTTTATCATTGCCTCGCATGATCAAGTACTGCGATGGCTAGACACGTTACCTTTCGTTGATGGCGGCCGAATCGCATTTTATGGACTGAGTTACGGCGGCGAGACAGCTGTCCGCGTACCGACAGTTCTTGAGAAGTATTGTTTGTCTATTTGCTCAGGCGATTTCAATCAATGGACGCACAAAGTTGCATCCACCGATCAGCCGTTTAGCTTTATGAATACGATTGAATGGGAGATGCCGTATTGGAATCTTGGGCACACATTCGATTATGCCGAGATGACTTATTTGATGTTACCTCGCCCGTTTATGGTGGAGCGGGGGCACAACGATGGAGTGGGGAAAGATCAGTGGGTAGCGCATGAGTTTGCAAAAGTGCATTGGCTCTATGCCCAGTTCGGATTATCGCACCTGACCGAGATCGAGTACTTTCAGGGGGGGCACAGCATAAATGGGGTTGGCTCGTTCGATTTCTTGCATCGCCACCTAAGGTGGCCTGTCCCAAAGCCATAGACTGTTTCCCCTTACTAAGGACCGTTTCGCGTGCAGCTTTCGAGGGCCTTGTGCCCGAGGAACGCAAAAGGTTTGGTGACCTACGGCGCATATCTCTTAGGGTGCCAAACCTAGATGTTCCGATGTATTGCCCTGACGTCGATGTGGTTGTTTGGGGGGCTTACGTCGCTTTTGGAGCCGCATATGAAACAGGCAGTTGACGGCGAGCAAGTTCTTCGTCAGACTTTCTTGCGGCGTTTTGTCGCGGTATTATCCTCAGCTCAGCCGAGGATAATTCCTTTTCGGCCCCATTGGCCAGTGGCCGAATATGGTTTCCCCTACAATGAGTACCGACAGAATCTATTGTTCGTGGCTAACTCGCTTAACTCTATGGCATCATTATGGACTGGTCCACACTGACACCTATTTTGACCTTTGTTGGCGGTGGCTTGATGACTTTCACTGCACACCGTTTGCTCGATAGGGTTCGCCATGTGGATCGCGAGGCGTCGCTTGAGCGCGCAAACTTGCTGCTCGAGTCTGAAAACACGGAACTTAAAAAAAAGGTTTTGACACTTCAGGACGAAGTGGCGGATC
>JBEBHM010001301.1:0-1550 GCA_040080875.1 Pirellula sp. | reverse complement strand
CATGGGGACTAAAAAGGAGCCCGTCCCGTGAAACGTTGCCAATAAGTTCAGATAGCGGCCAGGATCATCGCGGTGAAGTTCCACGATCAGTCCATTGGCTCCAACCTCGATCGCCCCAAGCCCCAGCCCTACGACGCTCATCAGGAGAACCAACGAAGCGTAGCCGTTCACTGCTCCGATACCGAGTAAGCCAATGCATAAGCAACCACACGCGATCAACAGAACGCGACGATTGCCGATCGCATCGGCGATGATTCCGGTGAACATTGTAGCCACGACGAATCCAATGTACGCGCCGAAAAATATGGTACCGCCCTGGCTTAAACTAAGACTCTCGGTGCTGAGCAAAGTTGGTAGGAGAGGGCCCTTCAGGTTGTCAACGAATCCGAACGTGAAAAAGGATAGGAAGCAGCCTATGGTCAAAAAGCCTTTCGAACGAAGCATGGGGAGGTGGATTATTGGGAAGGAGTATTTCGATGGCAAATAACGAGAACTCAAGGGCAAATCGTGGTCGAAGAAAACCGTGAGCGCCTCACGCTGTTCACCCTGGAGCGAATTATGGGAAAAACCACATGGCATTCAATGGCAGTACCATAACGCCCCGTGTGGATGTCCTCAATTGGCAAAACTCGAGTACAGTTGAAGTTCGAGGCGGTTGTATCAATTATCCCGTTTCTTGTACGTGATCCGGGGGGGCACCGAGAATTGCATGGATGAATTTTCCACGGTTTGGCGTGCGAAGTTCTCACGGGCTCGAATTGTATGCTAGGGTCCATTGAGTGTGCTTCCACCCAAACCCTGACTTCATTAATGCGTCATCATGTCCTTAAGCATCAGCGTATCACAAACGAATTGCCCGCTATTTGATCGCGATCAATTCTTGGTTCGTTGCATGGGAAATCAGGCTTTGTCTGAAAAGTTAATTGCCGCCGCCGTGTCCAATTTTCCAGCCGAGATGTTATTGCTCGAGCAGGCGATTCAATCGGGGAACATGGCCATTACCGCTCGGCTCTCACACAGAATGCGCGGTACGGCTGCAAACATTTGTGCAGTTCCAATGTCGCAATCAGCTCATGGTCTCGAACAAGCTGCCGTTCAGAATCAGCCTGAACTTGTTCTCGAAAAGTGGATCGAATTCCAAAAACAAGTTGAAGCATTGATGGATCAACTCGCTTCCGGAGCTAAACCAGAATGAGTGGAATTGCAACACGCTCGCTATCGAGTGTTAACTCCGTGAAAGTTCTGATCGTCGACGACGATCCAATTTCGTTGGAGTTGTTGGCCAACTTTCTGCAGGTGTCCGGTTACGACGTTACACAAGCGTCGAACGGTAAAGAAGCGCTCGAGAAAATGCGACATTTCTCGCCACGAATCGTGATCTCGGACGTGGACATGCCGGAAATGAGCGGAGTAGATTTGTGCCGCGCGATCCGCAATCGTCAATCCATGCAATACACATATATTCTATTGCTCACGTGCCATTCCGAGATCGAAAGCGTATTGCAAGGCTTAGATGCGGGTGCAGACGACTACATCAGCAAACCATTTCG
>JBEBHM010000542.1:0-6049 GCA_040080875.1 Pirellula sp. | reverse complement strand
TATTGGAACTCGCCGCCTCGGACGCGCGATTTAAGTTATCTACGACTTCGAGCAGATCTCGCACGAACGGGACGAGTGCGTATTTGAGTTGCTGTTCGGTATCGCGAAGAATGCGTTTACGAAAATTCTCCAGTTCCGCTTGAGCCTTGAGTTCACGATCCTTTAGGTCGGCCACTTGTTGTTCCAGCATGTCGACAATTTGCTCAGGAGATTCGGAACTCGCGGAATCAAATGCCTCGTTTTCCATCGATTCAAAGACCGAATCACTGGAAGAATGTGTGTCAGGCGTCTCGTCAGAGTTTTGGGTGTTCTTGGCGGTATCTTTGGTCATATTTGTTTATCCTTTGGCTTTGGAAGTTGAAGGCTCGGCTGAATCTCCTTGGAAGTAAGCCACAATCCGATCCATGAAGCCTTTGCGAGCCGGTGACAATTCCTTTTCATCAAGTTCTGCAAGTTCTCTCAGAAGTTCTTGTTGTCGCTTGGACAATTTCTTGGGCACCTCAATGATCGTCTCGACCAGGAGGTCTCCTCGAGCGCCGGTGTGCGGATCAGGCATACCAAGCCCTCGCAAGCGATAGACGGTACCGCTTTGCGTTCCATTCCCGATCTCCAACGCTCGCTTGCCATCCAGCGTCGGCACCTCGACCGTGGTTCCAAGTGCGGCTTGGCTAAACGAAATTGGCAACTGGAAGACAAGATTGTGCCCATCGCGATGGAAGATGGAGTGTTGCTTTAAATGAATGAAGCAATAAGCATCTCCTTTGGGACCGCCATCCGGACTAGGCTGCCCCTCGCCCGGCAAACGAACTCGCATTCCGTCGTCGACCCCCTTGGGGATTTGGACTTCGAGTTTGACTTCGTGCGGCTTGAGTCCTTGTCCATCGCAAGTCTTGCACGGCTTGCTGATCGTTTTGCCGCTCCCGCGACAGATAGGGCAAGTCGTCTGAACTCGCAAAATGCCGGACGATTGAATGACTTGCCCACGCCCTTGGCACTTGCGACACGTTTCAGGTTGTGAACCAGCAGCTGCACCGGAGCCAGAACAAGTGTCGCACGGGGCGTGTCGGGTAAGGAGAACCGTTTTGGTTACCCCGCGAGCTGCCTCCTCAAGTTCCAGCGTGACGTCGCAACGCAAATCGGCACCGCGTCGAACGCGACTGCGCGAACGACCACCACCGCCTCCGCCGAAGAAATCCTCGAAAATAGTCCCTCCAAAAACGTCGCCAAACGCTTCGAAGATATCCCCGACGTCGCGAAAGCCAGCCCCTCCGGCCCCATCCACGCCTGCATGGCCATACTGATCGTAACGGCTCCGCTTTTGTGCATCGCTCAGTACTTCATAGGCCTCGGCGGCTTCTTTGAACTTATGAATTGCATCCGTGTCACCTTGGTTTGAATCCGGATGGTACTTGAGCGCAAGCTTACGGTAGGCCTTCGCGATTTCGTCCTGAGTTGCCGATCGCTGAACGCCAAGCAACTCGTAGTAATCTTTCTTTTCTGCCACGTTTACGCTCATTTGGAAGTGACCTAGTCCTAGCTATCCATTCTCCCTAAGAAAACTTCCCACTTTCCAACATCACAAATCATTCGCACTATGAGCCTGAGGCGCTAGCCGATCGATCATAAAACTCGGCTAGCGCCTCAGGCTCAAGTCAAAGCCAGCGAATGGCCGCGATGAAAGTGGGAAAGACTCCTAGTACTTGTTGAAACAGCGAAAAGGGTCACTCGCGCGGGTGCATAACACCATTGCAAGTGACCCCTGAATTCGTCCAATGATTCGGTCGATGATCGATCGGCAATTAGTTGATCGATCCTTCGACCTTTCTCTTCTTCTTGTCGTCTTTGTCGTAGGTAGTCACCAACGCTTCGGTGGTAAGCAACAAACCAGCAATGCTAGCTGCGTTCACCAACGCGGTTCGGACGACTTTGACCGGATCGATGATACCGGACTTGAGCATATCGACGTATTGCCCCTTGTTGGCGTCGTAGCCGGTGTTGAGAGGCTTCTGCAGAACTTCGTCCGCAACCACACTGCCATCGATACCCGCATTGTCTGCGATTTGACGAAGGGGAGCTTCGAGGGCTCGGAGGATGATCTCAGCACCTGTTTTTTCATCGCCGCTAAGCGACTTGATCACTGCTAACACCGTGTCTCGGCAACGAATCAAAGCCACGCCACCGCCTGGCAAGATGCCTTCTTCGACTGCGGCTCGCGTAGCATGCAACGCGTCTTCGACGCGGGCTTTCTTTTGCTTCATGTCGGCTTCGGTCTCGGCACCCACGCTGATGACGGCAACTCCACCCGAGAGCTTTGCCAAGCGCTCTTGGAATTTTTCCTTGTCATATTCGCTGTCCGTTTGCTCAATTTGAGCTCGGATCTGAGCGACGCGTTGATCGACAGTCTTGCGATCTCCGCCCCCCTCAACGATGGTAGTGTTGTTCTTGTCGACAACCACTTTCTTGGCCCTGCCGAGGTGCTCGAGCGATACCTTCTCCAATTGCAGTCCAAGGTCTTCGCTGATAAACGTTCCGCCGGTCAGGACCCCAATGTCGCCGAGCATCGCCTTGCGTCGATCGCCGAACCCAGGTGCTTTGACCGCACAAATATTCAGCGTGCCGCGCAATTTGTTCACCACCAAAAGCGTTAACGCCTCGGCGTCGACATCTTCGGCAATGATCAACAATGGCTGACCCGATGCGCTTACCTTTTCCAAGACAGGCACGAGATCTCGAATGTTGCTGATCTTCTTTTCGTAAAGAAGAATCAAAGCATTTTCGAAAGTGCAGCTCATGTCTGCTGGCGTGTTGATGAAATAAGGGGAAACGAATCCCTTGTCGAATTGCATGCCATCCACGTATTCCACGTTAGTGTTGGCCGTTTTGCCTTCTTCGACGGTGATCACTCCGTCCTTTCCGACCTTCTCGAGCGCCTCGGCCAACAGCGAGCCGATCGACATATCGTTGTTCGCAGAAATGGCACCCACGCTCGCGACTTCATCACGATTGCTGACCGGCTTGGCCAGTTCATGCAGCTTGACCGAAACGGCTTCGACAGCCTTGTCGATTCCGCGACGAATCGCCGATGGATTGCTACCTGCCGCGATGTTCTTCAAGCCTTCCTTGAAAATCGCTCGGGCCAAAACCGTAGCGGTGGTCGTGCCGTCGCCGGCAAGATCGCTCGTCTTTTGAGCGACTTCGACAACCAGCTTGGCCCCCATGTTCTCGAATCGGTCTTCCAATTCGATTTCTTTGGCAACGGTGACACCGTCTTTGGTAACCGTTGGGCCACCGAAACTCTTGTCGATGATGACATTTCGTCCGGTCGGACCCATCGTCACCGCCACTGCATTCGCCAGCTTCTCCACACCTTGGAGCATTCTCGATCTGGCTTGTTCATCAAATAGTAGTTGCTTCGCCACGCTTAGCAGTCCTTATAGTTTTTTGAAATTGAGTACGGGTTGAGGGCCGCCGAGCAAGCGCTCGGGCGGCCAATTCTTAAGACGATCAAGTTCTGCTTACGCGAGCTTCGCAAGGACGTCGCTTTCGCGAAGAATCTTGTACTCGACACCATCGATTTCGACTTCGCTTCCGCCGTACTTGCCGAAGATAACTTCGTCGCCGACAGTCACCGAGAGAGCTCCTCGAACACCGCTATCGAGCAACTTGCCAGGCCCAACCGCAACGACCTTGCCGCGTTGCGGCTTTTCCTTGGCTGAGTCAGGAAGAACGATTCCGCCAGCGGTGGTTTCTTCCGCTTCGAGTGGTTGAACGACGACCCTGTCATCGAGTGGACGAATGTTTACTTTTGCCATGTTCATGAATCCTTTGAATTGATTGAAAAATGTTTATGTTGTTGTTGTTGAATCTCAATGAGTAGAACGCAGACCAGCACACGGTTACATCATGCCGCCCATGCCACCCATGCCACCCATGCCGCCCATACCACCCATGCCGCCCATACCGCCCATGCCATGGTCGTGATCATGTCCACCACCACCGGCTGGCTCTTCGTCTTTGGGAATTTCGACGACGAGAGATTCGGTCGTAAGCAACAGTGAAGCAACGGATGCGGCGTTACTGAGCGCGGTCTTCACCACCTTGGCAGGATCGATGATTCCGGCCTTGATCATGTCCACATACTTGTCGGTATTGGCGTCATAACCTTCGTTCCGTTCCTTCTGTTGTCGCACGCGATTGACCACGACGGCTCCATCGAGCCCAGCGTTGTTGGCGATGGCACGCAACGGGTAGTCAAGAACGTTCAGAATGATTTTCACACCAAGAGCTTCGTCTCCCTCGAGCTTAAGCTTCTTCAGGGCGCCTTCGCAGCGGATCAAAGCTACACCACCACCAGGAACAATCCCTTCGTCGAGGGCCGCTTGCGTCGCAGCCTTTGCGTCGTCGAGCAGAGCTTTTCGCTCTTTCATTTCTGTTTCGGTAGCAGCACCCACGTTGATTTGGGCTACGCCCCCAGCGAGCTTGGCAAGTCGCTCTTGGAGCTTTTCACGATCGTAGTCGCTGTCCGTATTTTCGATCTCGCGACGAATCTGAATAACTCGACCTTCGATCGCATCCTTCTTGCCCGATCCACCGATGATGACGGTGTTTTCGCTGGTGATATGCACCTTCTTGCAACGACCCAAATCGCTGAGCTTGACCGATTCTAGATCGATCCCTAGGTCCTTGAAGATCGCCTTGGCATTCACCAGGGTTGCGATGTCGCCTAGAATAGCTTTGCGGCGATCGCCGTAGCCGGGAGCCTTGACAGCAACCACGCTGAGAATGCCTCGCATTTTGTTGATCACAAGTGTTGCCAAAGCGTCGCCATCGACGTCTTCCGCGAGAATCAGCAATGGCTTCTTGGCTTTGCTAATCGCTTCCAAAATCGGGATAAGCTTTTTGTTGTTGCTGATCTTCTCTTCATGGATCAAAACGTAGCAGTCTTCCAATTCGACTGAGACATCGTCTTGATTGGTGACGAAGTGCGGTGACAAAAATCCACGATCGAATTGCATGCCTTCCACAACTTCGACCGTCGTTTCACTACCGCGGCCTTCTTCGACGGCAATGACCCCATCCTTGCCAACTTTAAGGAAAGCTTCGGCCAAAACGTCTCCGATCGCAGGGTCGTTGTTGCCAGCGATGGTGGCAACTTGCTTGATTTCTTTTTTACTCTTGGCGTCGATTGGAATCGCAACCTTGTCGATCTCTGCGTTGACCGCTTCAACTGCCTTGGCAATTCCACGCGCAAGAGCCATCGGGTCGGCCGCAGCCGCAATCATCTTAAGCCCTTCGCGGAAAATGGCTTCCGCAAGAACGGTCGCGGTGGTGGTACCGTCACCCGCAACGTCGTTGGTCTTGCTGGCAGCTTCCTTAACCAATTGAGCCCCAAGATTTTCGAATGGGTCATCCAGCTCAATCTCTTCAGCGACTGTGACACCGTCCTTGGTGATTTTTGGTGAGCCCCATCCCTTGTCGAGCACAGCGTTTCGACCTCGTGGGCCCAGCGTGCTGCGAACTGCTCTCGCGAGCTTGGAAACGCCAGCCAACAAAGGCTGCCTCGCTTCGTCATCAAAAACCATCTGTTTTGCCACTTTGAACTCCTTGCGATGAGTCGGTTACTACCAACGAATTGAATTTTTTTGCTTTGCGAACGCCGCGAGGGCGATCCGTGTTTCGCTATTTCAAACTTCCGCGAAAAAACGAAGTCAGCCATAAATGGCAGTCGAGTGCGGGTGCGACCATGCGAGAGCAAGCCGCGTGCCGAGAAGAAAATTTTATTCTTAAAGTTATACTATCAAAGAAGTTGCGTTTCAGGTTATTTTCCTGGAACGAGGCGGTACTGTCAAAAAATCCCAAGTGATGGGTTCGGCGTTATCGGGCGGATTCTGGCACTCAACGAGCGCTCGCGACCGTTGTTTGAATGGTTGAGGTTGTGATTTTTTCCCGACCGATTCGATGACAGATGCATGCTAGTGCTTTGTCAAATTGATAAACGGGGATCGGAACGTTGGGTGGCACGCCCAGAGTCTTCGATGGGCGTGGGGAC
>JBEBHM010000541.1:0-6051 GCA_040080875.1 Pirellula sp. | reverse complement strand
CTTCTCAAGGAATTTCAATCCATGCTTTCAACAACACATGGCATCCATTCCGCCATTGGGAATCTCAAGGATGGAACATCCTTATGTTCTCTGATTTTGAAACTTGCCCAAGACTTACTAACGGTTTCCGCAGATTTCCACGACCTATGCTCACTCACACCTGAGAGGGATGCACGAAAGTTGTGTGCATTGTTTCAAACAGCCTTGTCCAACACTCTAAAGCCGATCGTGCTGTTTATAGACACATTTGAAGACGCAACAGTCGAATGCAAAGAGTGGTTCGAAGAGTCGCTGTTGCCATTTGTTCGTCGTGCCAATAGCGTTAGACTTGTTGTTGCTGGTCATTCGGTTCCGAATCCAATCGCCCCTTGGCAAGACATATGTCAGCGGGTGGATGTGGGGCCTATCGACAAGGCAAAGTACTGGTGCCAGTATAGAGACGTCCTCGGGCTTCACTCTCCGAACGATGCTGCAATTGAGAGTTTCGTCGCAATCACAAAAGGAGATCCAAGTATCCTCAGTGCACTGATCAAGAGTAACCAATTCGAAGGGGCCAAGTAGTTATGGACATGAAAACGCTCACATTAGCTAACGGGGATCCAGACCTTATGCAGTTGGCTTTGGTCGATTTCCTAGTGGGGCAAGGACCTGCTCATCTTCGACACGCAATCGAAGCGTCGGCCATACCACATTGGTTTGATGCGTCGATATTGACGGAGATTCTTGACGATGCGTTAAAGCAGGATTCCCGTTCACTGTTCGAACATGTCATTAACCTTCCGATTTGCGAAACGTACCCTGTCACGGGTACCTTCTGCCTTAAAAAACTTCCTAGGCTGGCTGTTCGGGACCATCTCTGGAAAAACTGTCCCGACAGGCTTCAATCGCTTTCTTTTCGAGCCGGTGACGCGTTTTCGCTTGAAACAGAGCCAAACAGAATTGAAAGAGTTTATCATGCACTTTGCTCTAAACCGGAAGTTGCAGCTTCGATCCTGTTTCCAATGGTTGAAGGACCGCACCAGCAAGTCAGAAAGGACGAACTCTTGTCCCTGGCCGCAGTGTTTCGTGAGTTTCTTGTGGCCAAGAAAGTGCCACCTCTTGTGCTCGCTTGGGCCATTTGGGTTCAGATAACCGCCCAGTCTAGTGAGTTGAACGCCGAACAGAAAATGAGTTATGCACGCGCTGGCTACGAAGCAGCGCGAAGTTCCGGCGACACTATCGCAATTGCTACTTTGTCTGAACAACTCGGTGATTTATTTTCTTGCTCGGGAAACAAACTAAAGGCATGCGAGTATCTTCTTGAAAGCAAACGGAACTTGGACCTTTCAGTCGGCGATACTCCTTTGGGTTCTGTTGCATCACTAAGCGTTCAGCGACTTTCTGCAAAACTGGTGGCCTTTGGTAGCCCAGAGCGTAGTGACACTAGAGAAAACGATGAAAGTCGTTTTGTAAGTGTTCGTCCAGAGTCTCTCGTTCGCGAGCAATTACTAAACGAGGATGACAGCTCACCTTCAACAAGGAACAGAAACCAACCCCAATCCCAAAATCGACTTTTTGTTTCTGCCGTTACAAGTGAGTTCGAGAACACAAAAGGACCACACCCTGGTTTACGAGCGAAGTTACGAAACTACCTGGCCCGTGCCGGTTGCGATGTCAAGGTTCAAGAAGATTTTCGGCAGACACCTGTTGATACGCTGCAAAAGCTCGATGGATACATCCGAAGCTGCTCTGCAGTAATTCATTTAGTTGGCGGAATGGCTGGTGAAAAGGCGAATCCCCAAGCAGTGAGAGATTTTCTTGATGCTGAACCAAGCTTTTTGAAGAGCAGGCCGGAACTTCGCGATGCACTCGGTCATTTTTCTGATTTGACCTACACACAGTGGGAAGCTTTCATCGCTTTGCATCACGAAATTCCGTTGTTCGTTTATTCAACCGAGGATGCGGCAACGAATCAGAAAGTTCATTTGGAACGTTTGCGAATTGGTCGTCGACATGCTGAGTCGTTTCGAACGGCAGAAGAGCTACTGGGGAAACTCATCGGGGATCTTCGTGCGATTGTCCCACTCCTGCCAGACTATGATTTACTCGAAGACTTCAGTGGCAAGGTCAAGAAGCAGAACGAACGATTCTTGTCTGTCTCAAAAGTGGAGCTGATCAATGATAAGCTAATGCCAAGGTCCGAGAGTCAGCAGATACTTGATGCCCTTGATTCGGCTGATACTCGCGGCGTGTTGCTGGTCGCTGAGGCGGGATTTGGAAAGAGTTGCATCCTTGTGAACCTTATGGAGCTGCTGAAAAATCGCGATGTTCTCTGTCTGGCTTTCAAATTGGATTCCATCAATGAATGTACGTCTGCGGATCAACTTGGAAAAGCAATTGACCTTCCGGACTCTCCGGTCAAAGTGCTTGCCGCTGTATCACCGGGAAGACCATGTGTGTTGATTGTCGACCAACTGGATGCCATTAGCACCGTGTCTGGTCGAAAAACCAACATGTGGATTGCGTTCGACGAGCTGCGGCGTCAAGCCGAATCTTATCCGGGAATGAAGCTCGTAGTTGCCTGTCGCGGATTCGATCTCCAGCAGGATCACCGACTTCGCAAGTTAGATGGCGAAGGGTCCAAATTCGAGAGAATCAATGTTACAAGGCTTGGCGAGTCCGATCTTCGATCGGCTCTTGATCTTGCCGAGCTTTCGCATTTCTTCCCAACTCCACAGCAGATAGAGATCCTGCGATTGCCATTTCATCTTGTCTTGTTCTTGCAGGGATATCCAGAAAGAGCATTTTCTCGAATCGGGGATCTATACGACAACTACTGGGAACGCAAACAAGATGTTGTTCGTGAACGACTTGGGCGAGAACCGGCTTGGAACGAAGTGATCGATGGTCTGACCAAAACGATGAGCGAACGCCAATCACTAACCGCGCCAAAGGACATCGTGGATTCGTGGCGAAGCGACGCGCGAGAGATGGCTTCGCAGCATTTGTTGATCGACAATGGGGCGAGTTATCAGTTCTTTCACGAATCCTTCTTTGACTATGCTTTTGCCCGTAGGTTTTGTCAGCTTGGCCAAAGCCTTTTGGGTTTCTTGACTCAACCAGGCGAGCAACAACATTTGTTCCGCCGCGCTCAGGTACGTCAAATCCTTGGGTACCGTCGCGAGAACCGCCCTGCTGAATATCTTCGTGACCTATGCGAGGTTTTAGCTTCAAAGGAAGTTCGATTCCACATTCGTCGTATGATCGCATCGGAACTCAGGCGAATCCCGAATCCTAGAGAAGACGAGTGGAAGATCATCGAACCGTATGTTCTCGAGTCCGAACTGAGCGGAGCTGTTTCGAATGCGTTGCGAGGTAGCATCGGCTGGTTTGATCTACTCAGTCAACATGGCGTTTTGGCAAAATGGTTGGCCTCCAATGAAACCAAGCTGAACAACGCTGCCATTTGGTTACTCCAGAGCGAAGACCTACATAAGCAAAGATCCGAACAAGTCGCAATCTTGGTCGAGCCGAACACAACGCATGGAGGAGAATGGAACAATCGCTTAAAGAAACTAATGATGTGGGGTGTCGCTCACTACAGCACCAAGATGACTGAATTGTATTTCGGAATGATCCGACGTGGAATTTACGATGATGGGGAAAAGCGGCCAAGTGGCGGTGATTTTTGGGGCGGTCATTATGGTGCAAAGAAAGAGAATCCGAAATTCATTATCGATCTGATTCGCTGCTGGTTGGTCAATGCAGTGGAAAAGTATGACGATGGTAGGTCTTGGAATTTCTTAGGGCAATTGCCTTTGAATAATTCTCGAACTGGTGCAAATCTAGCAAGTGACGCAGCCAACGATGAGCCAAAATACTTCGTCGAGCAGTTGTTACCGGTCATTATGGATACCGTTGCCAAGACAGAAATGCAAAAGAGTGATCGACGGCTGAATCGAACATGGCCGTACCTAAGCAATTTTGGAGACCCAAGCAAAGTCAGCGAAGCGGTTCTTGCCTGTATGAGTCGCGCCCTACGACGATTGGCTATCGAGGCTCCCGATACATTCCGAAAAACGATTGTGCCGCTACAAGATCAGCAGAATGAAACAATCTGTTTTCTTGTACTGTCCGCTTTTGCAGCGAATCCAAAGGAATTCGCGGATGAGTGTATCAACTACTTCATTGCCGATAAGTCGCGTCTTAATGTCGGATACAGTTTGTGGTCTGGTGATGGGCATGGCGAAAGTGCTGTGAGCCGTCAGGCTATTGCGGCCGTCTCGCCATATTGTACGAAAGATTCGCTGAGACACTTGGAAGATGCCGTTATCGGCTATTGTGACGCATACGAGAAGGAATCCATTGGGAGACGTGGATTTGGTGAGTTGTTGGTACTGCAGTCGATCGACGAGACCCGACGGTCGCAACGGGTAATTATCCGAATCAGCGAATTGAAATGCAGCTTTCCAGGACTTTCCTCCGCCGTTCCTGACGAAGATGAAACGATGGAGGCTCATTGGGTTGGCTCCCCCATTCCAGAAGGCAAATCGGCATTGATGACCAATGATCAATGGTTGTCCGCGATGCAGACCTATAATGGCACAACTGATCGTTTTGCGGGCGGGCATGTAGAGCTATCGCGTGATCTGGAGTCCAAAGTACGAGGAAATCGATTGCGATTCGCCTCACTCGTTTCGTTGATGTCCAATACAATTGACCCGCTTTACTTCTCCGCGATTCTCGATGGGATGTCGGGCAGCGGGCATAACGCAACCGATAAAGTCAAAGAATCTGAATCTGCACGGATTGCTACAGTTCAAACGAATGTTTTTGAGAACGTCATTCGACGATTGCATGACCTACCAAATCACCCTTGCGGTACAGCAATCGCGAGCTGTTTTGAAAAACTGAGTTCTAGAAATTGGTCCGATGAGATTCTCGATATCCTAGTTTTCTATGCGACCCAAGACCCGGATCCGGAATCCGAGGTATGGAAGAGTGACGGTGATGAAGTCAACTACTACGATGGTGATCCCTATACTCATGGGATCAACACTGTTCGCGGACAAGCAGCGCGAGCTATAGGTGCTATGCTCTACGATCATGCCGATCGAGTGGATCGTTTCCAACCGTGTATTCAATCCCTGATTGCAGACCCTATTCTGTCCGTACGCACATGCGCGATTGATACCTTAAGGCCGATTCTCAACTACGATCGAGATAGTGCGGTGCGTTTGTTCTTGGAGTGCTGCGGGGATGCCGAACCAATTTGGTCCACCATTCCTTTCAAGCGATTCATCAAATATGCAATCTTAACGCATTACGCTGATTTGCGTGCTCTGCTCCAAAGATGCCTGGCGTCATCAAATTCTTTGACCGTCAAAAATGCTGTCACTTTGCTGCTCCACGCCGAATTTAACCAAATGAACTTGGGGGAAGACACAAAGGGCTTCCAAACCGGAAGCGACGCGATCCGTGAGGCAGCCAGCCTTGTCTTCGCGCAAAACATCGACAATCCGGAAATCGGAGATCGATGTGCGGAACTGCTCGCATTCTATTTCGATGATGAAAACGAGGCAGTTCGCCAAAATTGCGCGGCTGCGTTTTGGAATATGGAGGGGGAACGACTTCTTAAGCTTGAAGCGTTTATCCTGAAGTTCATCGAAAGCCGCTCATTCAAGTCGGAACCGGAATCGCTCCTGCGAGCTTTGGATGATTCGCTTGCAGAGCTACCAAAGGTGATCTGCAGAGCGACGGAGCGAATTCTGGAATTTGTAGGCGAGGAAGCTGGCAACCTAGCGAACAAGGAAGCAGCCTATGCCTATTCGTTGTCGACCCTGATCGTTCGCCAATATGCACAGACGATAGATGACAAATTGAAGCGGCATTGCCTCGATTTGATCGATCAAATGGAAAGCAAAGGCTACATGGGAATCGCCGACGAACTCGGAAAACTGGATCGATAGCTGGCTTTTTTGCCAAAACAGCAGTGTCCGGTGCGTGTCCGGTTTCGTTTCAATAAATCGTTGAAGAAAATCAGCGAAAGATTGCTTTCGCCGTGCTTTACGT
>JBEBHM010000540.1:0-6066 GCA_040080875.1 Pirellula sp. | reverse complement strand
TGTCTCTGACGCCTCGTATTGCCGAAGCGAGTGTCGTGGTTATCGTAGTCAATCTGATCATCATGGGAACGATGGTGGTTTCAATGCTCATGACTTACTTTCAATTGTTGCCAGAACATGCGAGCCAAAATCGAATGCCAGTTCTCAGTTGTTTGACTACCCTTGTGGTCGTTCACGTACCGTTGCTGATCGTTGGTAGAGCCATCTATTTCAGGAGAACATGGGCAGCCATCGTTGGGTTCGTGAGCGGGATGTTGATGGCAATGCTATCGTCCGTTTTCTTGTTGGGCAGTTTTGGCAGCGATCAATTCTATTGGAACGAACTTCCTGGTTTCCGAGTCGTCTATGGAGCAGTCATCTTATTGACCGCCTTGCAAACCGTGGCCAGCGCTGTTGCTTGGAACGCGATCACGCGGGAGCGTAGACGACCATGAACGACGAATCGCTGATCGACGATGAATTCTCAAGACTCCTCGACGAGTACGATCTGGCTTACAAACGGAATGAACTTGACGATTTTTGGGGACGCAACTCAGTTGCAAGCGATCTAAAAGAACGGATCGAACGAGCTCACGAAGGCCTGCGTACACTGGAAACGTTTCTCGTCAAACGGACACACGAAGAGACTCCTGTGGTTCGCGAGTCGAACTTGTTCGGCGCGTTATTGAACAAACCAGTGCAGCTCGACCGATTCGAAGTGGTTCGGGAAATTGGTCGCGGGGGCTTCGGCATCGTCTATTTGGCTAACGATCCAGCATTGCATCGCCAGGTGGCGATCAAGATTCCGCGAATTGAATCGATGGGAACGGGCACTCTTCAAAATCGCTTTGCCAAGGAAGCCGAGATAGCCGCAAGCTTGGATCATTTGCATATCGTTCCTGTATTCGAAGTGGGAACAACGATCGACGGCATCTACATCGTTTCGCTCTATTGTCCCGGAAAGAATCTAGCTCAATGGCTTCTGGAGCACCCTCGCGAACTCAATTGCAATCAGATTGTTGAGTTGATGATCTGCATTGGCGATGCGATGGCCTATTGCCATGAACGTGGCGTACTGCATCGAGATATCAAGCCAGCCAATGTGCTTCTTTTTCCATCTTCGTTTGGCTCACTGCCGTTTACGCCTCGACTGAACGACTTCGGGCTTGCCAAGGTGCTTGAATCGACGATGTCGGAGACAGCCAGCAGTGTGATGCTGGGCACTCCGCTGTACATGGCACCTGAACAAGCTTGCTCCGACGGCGTATCAGTGATTGACATGGTGAACAAGACTGTCGATTCCAATCGATTTCGAACTCGGCGTGGAATAGCTCGCCTTGCACTCTCTCCCGATTGTCGGACGCTAGCAGCATGGGGCAGAGACGAGGGGGTCTACCTATGGAACGAACGTACGGGCGAAGAGCTCTTTCCGATGATGCAAACGCGAGCTTCCATCGATCAGTTACAATTCACCGCCGATAATATCCTTCAATTCCGAAAGAACGATCACGGCATTTTGAGCTTCGTCATCTATCGCTGTGGCAAGTGAGTGGTGAGTGGTGAGTGGTGAGACGTGAGGGAAGTGTCTTATGTTTTTTTCGTGTATTTCGTGTATTTCGTGGTTGCCAATATGACCAAATCGAGTGCATTAGCCTTCTTCCGTCGAGCCAGCAACTGGCACGGTGATGTTGTTGAGCAAGACCGAGTTCGAAATGCGAGACTGGACCGCTGACAAATCAGCGGCCGTCACTCGTCGATCCTTATTGATGTCCCTCGGATCGCCTACCGAAACGATCGTGTTCGAAATGCCACTTTGCACTGCCGACAGGTCGGCGGCCGTCACGCGATACGGTGCCCCGCCGGTGATCTCGGCCATCGCATGCCCCATATAAAATGCCGACTGCTGACTCAAGCCCGTGTTCGCATTCGCCTTGACGATGACTTGCAACCAGGTGTTCTGAATCGCATTGTCGGCCCACTCGATTCGAATACGAGCAGGAGTCAAACCCGATCCAGGCGTCACCACAATATTTGTCGGAACTGGTGCATTGGCCCATGCGCTAGGATTCACCACGCCCGATGCACCTGGTGGTGCCACTCGGAATGTGAAGTCGGCTGCGGTCAAACTCGTCGAAGCTAATCCCGCCACATCGATCACCATGCCGTTGATGCCTCGCGAATAGTTGATCTTGTTCGCTTCCGTCGTCGTCTGCGCTACCGCACCTGATGCCAATACGCTCTTGGTGTTGTCGAGTGCCCCATCGATTCCTAACAGCGTCGAGTAATCGGAACCCTTGTAGTAGACCTTGCGATTGGTGATTTCGACCAGCTCATTGACGTCGGTGACGTTGAGCGACAATGGCTTGATCGTTTGCAAACCACCCGAGTCAGTCGAGCGAACTCGCACGTTGTAGCTCGGCTTGGTCTCATAGTCTAGGATCTGTCCTTGCTTGATGAAGATCTGGTTGTTGACGATGTTGAACCGAGCGTTGTCGGTATCGCCCGCTCCCAAAACCAAGTCGTAAATGTACGAATCGACCGGATCCAGATCGACGGTCCCCAATTGTCCGAATAGCAAATCGGCCGCCGCCGTGCTTGTGTTTTCCAGGACCGTGTTTTGGTTAAGGCTGATGTCCGTCGGTTGCTGATTGACGACATTGACCGAACCGCTTTGGAAGCTGAACGAGAATGGTGGCACGTTGGCAAAGCCGTTGGCATTGAGCAGAGATACTCCAAAGGGGGCATTCGGCTTTACCGTAAATGGGATATTCGCGATGACGTTGGCGGTGGAGACGGATGGCGAGGAACGGTACATGGCCACTCGGATCTTGCCCATTGCATCATCGACATACGAATCGATCGTCCATCCTGACTCGCTGGCAAACATGCCTGCAACTTGGACTCCGCTTAAATTGAGCCCACTGACCAGATCAAGGACATTTGTGTCGTAATCAATATAGATGTCCATTCCGAATAGGCCGATAGCACTGTCGGTGATACGGACAGGGACATTGACCGTCGTTCCGCGCCGCGTGATTACGTTTGCATCCACGGCGATTGTCGGATCGATGCCTGCTTGAACGAAGATGCTGCCGCCCGGATGGTTAGGAATCTCGGGCTGCGATGCGGGCGATAGGCTCTTGGCTGCGATCCAAGCCGAATCCAGGCCGTCGATGCTATTGCTCGCATTGACATCCGCCACGATGACCGGGTCGGTCCATGCATGCGCATCAAAACCGCCGTAGTTGCCAACGCGAACACTCGCGATATATCCCGCATCCTGTGCCGTGTATTGTCCATCGGCATTCGTATCGCCCACGAAGATTGCCTTGTGCAATCCCGCATCCGCCAAAGATGCAACAGGAGTCACGCCACCCGCTTGCGTAAACACGGCTAGATTCTCGATACGCACCAAATCGGATGCACCATACGGAGCGTTTGCTGGGATGCTTCCGAGCAGCCTCGTGATGACTTGTGGTCCGGAACCCAACGGTGTATTTCCAAAAAGCGTTATTCGCATACGACCGGTGGCGAGCAAGTTGACGCTGGTGCTCCAACCCGCAGGAAGCACATTGAAGAACGTGCTCGAGAAATTAATCAAGGCCGCATTGAACGCTACGTCAAAGTCGATGGCTCTCACGTCGCTGCCATCGCTGATTGTGACCGGCAAACCCGGATTGCCATTGTCAAATGCCAAGTTCACGTTTTGTCCGGCAGTGCTCGTTGCACCTCGCGCAAAGTCGGGGACCGAGACGATACGGGCCGTTGATGGTAGAACGGTAAACGATCGAACAAAATTGCCACCTCCGATTCCATTGGCATCCCCGTCAAGCAAGGCACCTGACATCGACCGCCAGCCATCAGCTCGACTGGCTAGCGTTAGCGTATAAGTGTCTGGCAAAAGAGGCCCACCCGTCTTTACGAACTCGGCCGTGTTTGAGATTGCGTTCCAAACCAATGATCCGCGAACTGGGCCTGTATTTGCCCCGATTAGCGTTACGTCCGAGATGTCCGATGTCGCGTCGACGCCATCAAACAGATTCACGGCGGAAAGATCTGGAGCGATCCCGAATCCAATCTGAATGCCCGTGCTAGTGGGGATCGAAATTGCGACTTGAAATGAAGGAGGCTGAACGATGACGTCCAGGGATTCGTCGACAAACAGCCCACCTGCATCCGTGGCTCGCACGGTGAGCGTGGCCATACCAGCATTGACGGAATTCACCGAGAGATCTAGCGCGCCGTTCGCGACCGACGGCGTAAGCAGCGTTGCGTTGGAGTTCGAGAATATCGAGTACACGAGTTCCGAGTTTGGTCCATCTGAATCGCTGAAAACTTGTGTTAAGTCAGTGAAGAGACTTACGATACCCGAACCCTGCAGGACAAATTTGTTGGCGATAGGATGCAACACCGTGGGAGGACTATTCGGTAACACTTCCACTTGAAAATTTTGCTCGGTGGTTCCAAGCCCATCGAAGACTCGCGTTCGAGCCTGGTACATTCCCGGCAATGCAAACATGTGATCGACGTAAAAACTCTTTTTGGACACATCCAGCGGAACGGTCACGAATCCTTGTCCCACGTCCACTTGTGCGGCCCAAACATCATTGCCCGGATCTGCGAACGCCACTTTTCGAACAAATTGGCGACCAGCCGTAATCGATGCGTTGCTTTGCGAGTCAATCGCTGGAACGACATTGTTGATGGAAACGTGTCGAGATTGCTGAGCCGAAGCCAACCCGTCTGATACAACGATGACGACGTCGAACCCACCTGCGACGTCTCGGTCGAACACATGCTCGAATTCAAAGGTGCGATCGCTTCGTACGATCACGGGCAATCGAATGCCAACATCGTTAGCAACCGACGTTCGACGAACCACGGCGACTGCAGAATGTATGTCTGCACCTGGATCGGTAATCGCGCCGGCGAACAAAACCGAGCTCCCTTCGTTCGCGATGGTGACGCCGTTGGACAAGAGCACTTGCGGTGCGACGTTGTTCACCGCGACCGAGATGGAATACTCGTTCACTCCGCCGTCTCGATCGTGGATTCGACCTCGCACGGGGAATACGCCATCCTGTGGGAATGCGAGCGGCTGCGAACTACCAGAGACTCGTTCGATTTCAAAGACACCGTCGCCGTCGAGGTCATAGCTGTACAGAAACCCTGCTGTCGTATCGCCTGGCGACGGATCCGTTGCACCGCTAAAACCAATCGATAGTCCCGATTGCCCCTCCTGAATCACGCCCAGTGCAGAGAGTGAAAACAATGCTGACGGTGGCGCATTGATCGCGTTCAACGCACGTAGATAATCGCGGGTCGCGCCGTCTTTGTCTTCCAGTCGAATCCGAAGCACATAATCTCCTTGGTCCGGCAATTGGATATCCACACTTGATGCTGTGGCGTCGACAACTTCAAAGACGCCATCATCACCGATATCAATGTTCAATTTTAGCCCTGCCACAAGATCGGCTGGACCATCCAGCAATGCACTGATACTAACCGAGTTTGCACCTTCGCTTGGGAGCGTTGGCAAATGGATGGTCGCTCGCGGCGCCACGTTGGTAGCCGTGAGGGCGAATTGTTCCGTGTCGCTTGCTCCATCGCTATCGGTAACCGTCAAGGTCGCTAGATAGCTGCCTTGATCGTCTGGCGTCCATTGCATGGCTTGATCGGTGCCCACGGCGTATGGGCTTCCATTTTTGGTGATCGTCCATGCAAAGGTATGAGTGTCGGTCGCGCTGGGGTCGGTAAAGGCACCGGACAACGTCACGATACTCCCCTCCTCCACGACTTGATTGTCCTCGAGAGTGGATATTGCAGGAGCACGATTGAGAACTTGCAAGGTGGTGACGGCGTCGACGCCGGCTCCCTCGTCGTCGGTAACTTGCAATCCGATTGGGTATGTCGCAGTACCGTTGCCGAGTCCCAACGCAACGAGTTGCGACCAGGGAACCAGCAGACTGCTTCCGAGCCCGTCGTCGAATTGTCCATCGTTATCGAGATCCCATGCGAAAACCAACGCATCGTTCGCTGGATCGGTGGCGTTGGCTGACAAAGAAATACTGTCACCCTCGGTTATTT
>JBEBHM010000539.1:0-6074 GCA_040080875.1 Pirellula sp. | reverse complement strand
AGCTTGACCAGCATTCATCGAGCAGCGAACATACACCACACAGAAAAAACTTCAAAACGATGATTTGAATTGAGGCAACGATATCTTATGTGGGATCAGCGATACGGTAAGGACGGGTACATTTACGGAACTCAGCCGAATTCGTTCCTTGAGGAAAATGCCAAGCTTCTGGTTGGGCCGGTACTTAGCCTCGCGGAAGGCGAAGGTCGAAATGCGGTTTTTTTGGCATCGCTAGGATTGGATGTGCTTGGAGTCGATGGATCAGAGGTTGGACTCGCAAAGGCTAGAGCTCTAGCGAAATCGAGAGGCGTTATTGTTCGCACCGAAGTTGCTGACCTTGCTACATTTGTGCCGCGAGTGAATTGCTACGGTTCTGTTGTGTCTATTTCCTGTCATCTTCCGAGTGAGGTTCGCCGACGACTGCACCGCCTAGTGGAACGAAGTCTAAAACCTGGCGGGATATTCTTGCTCGAAGGGTACACCAAATCGCAACTCGCTAGGAATACTGGCGGTCCAAAAGATCGCGATTTGCTATCGGGTTGTTCGGACCTAGAAGAGGATTTCCCAAATTGCGACTTAATTCTTTCCCAAGAGATTGAGCGAGAAGTTATTGAAGGGGAGCACCATTCCGGTTTGGCGTCAGTAGTCCAGTTCATCGCAAAGAAGAAAGAATGACCACTTACAATACTAAAACGTCAATTCAACGGGCCACCTCAAGTTCACTCATCGCGGTTTTGGCGTAAAGCTATGTCAATAGAGTCATACATTCGTGCAGGCGATGGTTCGTAGCTAGCCAAGCTCAGTCTTGTTTTGTTAAGCTAACTGAGAGCTTTTTCTGGCCGAAAATTGCGAAGACTTTGGTGAACCCCATGTTACTTGAACCAGACGAACTTGAACTTTTCTTCAAGCTGCACCGGGCGCTCATGTTCTTCGTCAATCAGCGCCTCAAGGTGATTCCCAACCAGGTCGCCTCGCCGGAAGAATTCGCGGCCCTGTCACCGCAAGTGCGTATCGAGGTCCGGGATGCCCTGAATGCAAACCTTGACCTGATCGAATCCTTTGCCGCTGAGAACCCTGACCACCTTTCGGCAGGCGAACTCGAAATCGTTCTTTCTTGGCGGTATCTGGTGACGGGAAAGTTCTACGTTTACCGTGAACTCAAAAAGTACACGGTGTTCCTCTCCACGACCTCCCCAGCCATCGCTTTCGGTGTCTTGGCTTTGTCCCAACCGTTCGAGGACTTAGTCGGACCGTATCTGCCGGTGCTGACGCAGACGGTCCTGCTGCCTTTCAAGGGCGTGATCGTCTACGACGGATTGATGAGCCGCTACAACATTTCCTTCGCTCCCGGCATCCGGCGAAATCTAAACGAGGATTTCAAGGAGGCCAAGGCACAGCAAGGGATCGTCACGTCGTTGCCAATGTCGAACGTGGCGTTGCCTCGGAAAACGCCAAAGCCCAAGCCAATTCTGAAGCCGCTGACGAGTGAGGAAAAGGACAAGTCGCTGGGAATGGTCATAGGATTGATCGACCAGTTTTGCAAAGAGCATCTGAACGAAGAATACGCCGTTCTTTGTCGTAAGTTGGCTGAGAAGCTGGGACGCAAACGCCCATCACCTTTGCTTCAAGGAAGCCCAAATGCCTGGGCCAGCGGAATCGTGCGGGCCGTGGGCGGCGTCAACTTCCTGCATGACAAGAGCCAGACGCTCTATCTGCGGTCCTCCGACATCGACCATTATCTTGGAACCAGCGCGAGCAGCGGTGCGGCGAAGTTGGCGACAATTCGCAAAATGTTCAAAATGCATGCGTTTGACCCTGACTGGACCTTGCCTAGCCGTATGGATGACAACCCAATGGTGTGGATGCTTCAAGTCAACGGATTCATGATGGACGTTCGTCAGGCTCCCAGAGAAGTTCAAGAGATCGCCTTCAACAAAGGATTGATCCCGTATATCCCCGCGGATCGTCTGTAAGGTACCCGCGGGTTTGAGTTACACTTCCTGTCACTTTGGCTGTCACTTTGAACGGTGAATACTGACCTCGATCGGCTGCTGATTGCGAATCACCTTGAATGTAATCGCTGCATCGCCTAGCTTGGCGTGTGTACTCAGCAATTCGTCCACGGATTTGATCTTTGCACCGTTCATGCCCTGGATCAAATCTCCTTCCAACAAGCCCGCTTTGGCTGCTTCGGTGAACTCCTTCACTTGCGAAAGCGCTACTCCGCCGTCCTCTTTCGAAACACCAAACGCTGAGAACTGTTCGTCTTTCAGCGTCTGAACTTGCACGCCTAACCAGTACTTCGGCAAATTAGCCGGTGGTTTTGGACTATCAGGCCGTGGCTTGTCGAGTGCCGTGGAAACTCGAAGGTCAGGTATCACAGGCTTTTCGGCGATCGCTTTCAACGACGCTTTCTTGACGCCAAACCTATCCATCGGAAAATTCTTGAAACCAATCTTGAACGCAGGCGAACCATCTAGAACGCGAAAGTCGCCATGTACAGGATCGATGAACTGCGGGTCGGCAACGATCGAATTGACGTCCCAACCGAACTGAGCAAACTGGTCCTTGATCCGTGGCTCGCGCGAAAAATAGAGATTGCCATCCATCCTTTTACCCTTCGCCGATTCACTTGGCATTCGAGCGCCTTTGGGAGTCGCCATGAAGATGTTGCCGTAGACTTCGTCGCCACTGTCGTTGTACCAAACGTGTGGATGCAAGCCGTTGTTGATGGTGATGTTGTTCCAGGCTCGGCGACGAAATCCTTCTCGCAATTTCAAACCGCCGGCAAGGAGTAAGTTGTTGTAGATATCGTAGTTGGATGAGCCGTCATCCAAATCGATATCCCAGCCGTGATCGCAGCGCCATCGACTGTTGCGAATCACGGTCGTTTCGATTGCATCTAAGAATGGCAGGTTCGGTTCTGTGTCGACCGCAGCCTGCGTCGCCGGCTGATCGCTTCGCCAATATCGATCGCGGCCCCATGAGTTGAACGATCCGTGATCGTGCGTTTCTTGAACAGTGTCGAATACGTCACAACCCTCGATCAAGTGACCGCCCCAAGCACCATCCCCTATATTGATACCCGAACGGGCACAATCGTAGACCGAGCAATCACGCACAGCGATTCGCTGGGACATTTCCATCATCACCCCTGCGGGTTGTCGCTCAACGCGACCGATCCCATGGATCAAGCAATCCTCCACCGTCGAATCCGCCGGATAGTTGTTGGATTTGGGGCCTGGCGTACGATCGATTTTCGATAGATCATTCTTCTTGCCGTATTCGAACAATGGGTCACGAACTGCGTCTGGATCACCCACGAAGCAAACGCCGCTGGCTCCCGTGTCGTGGATATGACAACCTTTTACCAGCACGCGACGATTGTAATTGCTTGCAAAGATCGCATTGCCGCCGACTTGATCAAACTCCGTATCGACGATCCGCACGTCCTCGGTGCCCTTCAACAAAATCGCACCACCACGATAAATGGTCCAGTCGCTTCGCAGCATGGGCTCTTTAGTCTCCATGAACGTTCGTGACGCATGTCGGACGACAAAACCCTTGAGCGTGATATGCCTGACGGGCTTGGACTCACTCCCTTGAAACTCGATCAAATGCGGTAGTCGAACGACTTCCACTGTCGCAGATGCAATGTCTACGCCGTCGGAGGGCTTGTAGTACAGCGTGTTTTTGGACGCGTCGTGAAACCATTCGCCGGGAACATCGAGCTCTTCAAAGATGTTTTCGACCATACGAAAATCTTTGTGTATTCCCATCTGACGATTGTTTTGCCAGCCCCCTTCGTAGGTCACTTCGCTGTTGGCATCTTTGCCGGTGATTCGATAGTGATAGCCACCCCAACGCGCGCGATGCATCGCGTGGATGAATCCTCCTGCGGGATTGGCCCATCTCGCAGCCCGCTCTTTGTCGAAAGCGTCGGTCGCATATCCTTGATAGGCTTCGGTTTTCTTCGCTGGGTCGTAGTTTGGGTAGCGAGCCATGCGTTGGTTCTTGCCACCGACAAAAAGTTGATCGATCTTCAAACCAGGCTCGGTTTTGGCCATGACTATCCCGTCGCGATAGGCTTGCCAATCGAGACTTAGTCGCGATCCGCCACTTAGAACCGCGCCCCCTTCGTGATCGGATTGGTAGACGACAGGATGATTTGCCGATCCCGAATCCGCTGGTGTGAAGACGACGGTTTCGGGCAAGTAGTATGTACCATCCGCCACGTGCACCGTAATGGACTCCTTCCCAACGATGCTACTTGCCAGCGACTTTGCTTTGGCGATCGAGGCAACAGGCAAGAGACTTGTTCCTGGATTGGAGTCCTTGCCAGCGATGCTCACATAGATATCCGCTGCGAGAGACGTAGTTGTCAACGCAACGTAACCAAGGAACGCACGCAGTAGAGTTTTGCATCGCGGGACATTTTGGAAAACGAAGTGTTTTTTCATAACGAGGATCTATTTGAGAGGGAATTCGGGGGTCGGAATGATGTCGCACAAATATTGCAATGCCACAGAGTTGCTTCGTCACCCTTGGGACGGTTGGCGTGGAGTTAGCGCAGTGGAATCTCGTTAGAGTTCCCCGAACTGCAAGTGACTCCAAGGACGTTTAACAACTTCCACTACGAGGTCTGGCCTAATTCCACGCCATTCACCCTTGGGACGGTTGGCCTGAAGCCAACCAAGAACGATTTCGCAAGATGTGCCGCGAAGGGGTTTCAACTTCATAGTCGCGATATTGTAGCACCTCTCTAAATAAAACTGCTTGATTCGTTACCTAGAGCGCGAGATCTCAACCTGCGAGCTCGCGCACCTTGCAAAAGGCTGAGGTTGGCCATTCCAAGGTGTCGCAAATCGTTATCTGCATGTCGCGTTGCGACATTACATGGATGGGCTTTTTGGCTAGAATTGAGATGTTAGGCGGTAATTGACGCCGGTATGGCGGCAGTAAGCACTTTATTGGTTGTATCGGATTGAATCGAGGAAAAAATGATGGTGAACCGAATTCGAACTCGGCGAGGATTTACGCTAGTCGAACTGTTAGTTGTCATCGCAATTATTGGGATCTTGGTGGGATTGCTATTGCCCGCGGTGCAAGCGGCTCGCGAAGCGGCTCGACGCATGCAATGCAGCAACAACTTAAAGCAACTGGGACTGGCGGTACACAACTATGAAAGCGCCAGCGGTAGGTTTCCATTCACCTATGTGATCAACACAGGCAATCGCAAGGCGGGCACTTGGATGATTGGACTACTGCCCTACATCGAGCAACAAAGTCTTTACAATTCGATCGACCCGTCTTACCTCAATAACCCGAGGCTCGATCCAAGAAACGGAACCAACCTTGCCGCTCCCAATGCCCCGAGTAACTGGTGGGCCTGTCAGCAACCCATCAGCGCTTTCAATTGCCCGAGCGAATCCTTTTCATCGGGGGGCAAGACCAACGCAAGAAACATTTTGAATTATGACGTTGCAGCCATGGATGGTATCCAAGTCAGTATGACGAACTACCTGGGAGTCGTCGGAGCCCAGTGGTATACCGGGAACGTTATTGTAAGGCGTCCTGGAGCTGGAGTCTGGGATGCGAGCAGGTTCCTGCCTGCGTGCGACGGTGGTGGACCAGCAGCCGGCTTAGATTGCCCAACGGGCGTATTTGGGCGAGGAGATCAAGGCCTTGCAATTAACATCAAGTTCAGAGACGTTTCCGATGGACTGAGTAACACGCTGATCATTGGAGAAACGCTTGTCTCGGCTACGTCGGTAGCTGCTTGGTGGCATTGGAACGGTGCTGCCGCAACCACCGCTATTCCCATCAATGCGCGTGCAGTTTGTCCAGCCGGAATCTCACTGCCAGGATCAAGTGGCTGGATTGCATGTCGCACCAATTGGCAGAACAACACCAGTTTCTTTAGTAACCACACCGGCGGAGCTCAGTTCGCTCGAGCCGATGGCGGCGTTCAATTCGTTTCATCAAGCGTCGATTTGACGGCATACCGCAACCTGTCAACCGCGTACGGTGGTGAAGTTGCTTCACCGGATCAATAGGCGAGTTACGAACGATAC
>JBEBHM010000538.1:0-6079 GCA_040080875.1 Pirellula sp. | reverse complement strand
CGGTTGGGCTAGCTGAGTCGCTATCTAATTTCAACTTGGCAAATGCCGGTTCGTATATCATTCGCGTTTTGGGTACTGGGGCCGAAACGCAGCTGTATTCGCTGCGGTTAACTTTGGCAGGATTCAGTTCCGGAGGCGTGAGCCAGAATCGAGCACCGCGTTTGCTTTCCGTTGCACCTAATTCGGGAGAAGTCTTCTCGCTGACTCGGGCCAACGTGCTTGTCGAATCACCCCGAGAATTGACCTTCCGTTTTGACGTCGCCCTAGACGCCGGGACGCTTAGTCGTGGTATTCGAATCTTGCGATCCGGCGGCGATGACCAGTTTGGAGCTACCTCTCCTCAACCAGATGCCGCCATCACGCCGGCTTTCCTGGGCTTTGGCGATACACAAAGAATCGTGGTCGCGAGATTTTCTCAGCCGCTTCCAGATGATGCTTATCGAATCGAAGTCTTTGGTGTAGACCTGCCAAGTGAGTCGGTGGGAGCCATTCGAAACGTTACTGGTGTAGCGCTTGCACCTCGTCGTTTAGGTTCGGACCGAGACACGGTGGATTTCACCCTTGAGCTTGGTACCAAGATCGCGGCCATCGTTCCTCAACCGATCGATCGTAGTACTAGCGGCGTTCTCTCGCGCCGAGGAGGGGACATCGAAGTTTATTTCAATGACGGAGAGCTTTATGACCAAGCCGTCATTACCGGGACAATTTCTCCTAATCCCAAGGTCGTGGATCCGCAATTCTACAACTTGATGTACACCAGAGACACCGTCAGCCCTAACGATGACGAAGTGTTTCGGCCTATATCGATTGCCTATAACCCGACCTTGCGCCGCGCCACGTTGACGTTTGCACAAGACATCGAACAATTGCCTTCGGTCAAGGGAGCAGGTACGTTCCGACTACGGATTGGCTCCAACGAACCTGTGGCCACCCGATTGACTCCCATCGTTCCGAACCAAATCAATCCCGCAGCAGATCCTGCAGGCTTCTTGACGGGAGCTCAAAATCTCGGCAATGTCAGCAGTTCGTTTTCAACCATTATCAGTGAAGAGATTCGGACGGTCAGCAATCCACTCTTGGCCGATTTCCCTGGCTCCAATTTTGAACCTGGCCATCGTGACGTCCAAGACGAGTCGCATCAAGGATTTCTTCCAGGGCAGACGTCGGATCCCAACGTCGAGATCACGACAGTTCGCTATAGCTTTATGGACAATCAGTCGTATGGAAACGACATTGCCGGTCGCCCGCTATTCAGCTCGATTTCGCCAGACCAAAAACAACGAGTTCGAGAAGTCTTTGAATTCTACTCAGCCCAGCTTGGAATTGACGTCCAAGAATACTTAGGCCCAACATTTCCTATGGATGGGATCAAGAAAATCGTCGTTGGGGATATGGCTCCCAATGGTACCGTAAGTGGTCCTGGAGATGTCATTGGGGTGGCTGCACTCGGCGGCGAGCTGGCCATTATGGACGGAGCCGAAGCGTGGGACAACACGTTCGGATATGGTTCGGCCATTCCCGGAACGCAAAGCTTTTTTGTGACCACGCTTCATGAAGTTGGTCACTTGCTTGGCCTCGGTCACACATATGATCTGCCGCCAGGCACCGTGCAGGGATCTCAAGGATTGCTCGGTCGCCCAGGCAATCCACTGGAACAAGTGTTTCCAGGCGATAATGATGTTGTGCATGGACAGCACCTTTATCGACCCGATAATCGCGATGTCGATTTGTATAAGTTTGTAGTCCAACCGGGCGCAAAAGGTGAACTGCGTGCAGAAACCTTTGCCGAACGTTTGAATGACTCGAGCAACCTCGACTCGTACCTAACGCTGTTACGCAGAGAAGTGGACGGTACGCTTACGGTTGTCGCCGCCAATAACAATTATTTTAGCGATGACTCGTTGGTGCGAGCCGTTCTTGAACCCGGCGAGTACTATCTGTCGGTGACCGGCAAAGGGAATGAAGATAACAATCCCCTCACCTTAAACTCGGGCAGCGGTGGAGTTAGCCAAGGCCGTTATCAGTTACGGATCGACTTTAAGAGCACCGTTGCAAGCCAATTGGCCGAGGAGAAGTTCGGTTCGACGGTCGTCGGCAGCGCTTTGGACGGTGACGGTGACGGGATCGCTGGTGGAAACTTTGATTTCTGGTTCCGAGCCGCAACGCCGTTCACGCCAGCTGCAAATCCACTGGTGCGCACGTTGTTTGTCGACAAAGCATTCCTAGGCGCTATCCGTGATGGATCGCTGACAAGTCCTTTCAATCGTATCGTCGAAGCTACCACGGTAGCGAGACCAGGAGACATCATTCGATTGGTTGGCGATACGCGAACCACAAGCCTGCTTGATGATGCTGCTTTCGAAATTGGGGATGGTGGAGGGGGCATCGGGACTCTGCGAGACGGAAGCTCCGTCGATGTTCCACGCGGTGTCACGCTAATGATCGAGGCGGGTGCCATTCTTAAGTTCGGTGGCAGCCGCATCTTGGTCGGCAGCAACGATAGTACAACGAACCGAAGCGGTTCGGCAATTCAAGTGCTTGGCATACCAGGCAAGCCGGTTTACTTTACCAGCTATAGCGATGAGTCGCTCGGTCGAGACACCAATCCACTCACCACGACGCCCGGAGCTGGCAACTGGGGCGGTCTCGAGATCCGAAATGACTTTGATCGATCCCAAGGTCGATTCGACCGCGAACGCGAAGGTATCTTCCTCAATACGATTTCTAACGCCGACATGCGGTTCGGTGGAGGCATTGTTGGGGTCGGGGCAAATTCTAAAGTGGTTAGCCCAATCGACCTTTCCGAAGCGCGGCCATTAATTTTGGGGAATCGCATTTCGTCGAGTGGTGATTCGGCCATTTCCGCCGATCCGAACAGTTTCGAAGAGTCACTGTTCACCGAGCCTCGTGATCAAAACGGTGGAGCCTTTGTCGCAGACTATACCCGCATAGGACCCGACGTTCGTTCGAATACTTTGCTAAACAATTCGATCAATGGTCTGTTCGTTCGGATCGATACGTTGGCGGGTCAAAATCTGAAACCATTAAGTGTTCCAGCTCGAATGAACGACTCGGAGATCACTATCGTTCTGGGCGAAAACTTGCTGATCGAAGGAACCCCGGGCGGGTCCCTCAACGAAATTGTTGGACCACAAACGTCGCTGCTGTCCCTGACGCAAGTCGACCCGACGGGTGGAAGCACCGGATTTGCATCCGGCGTCTCGCTCAACTACTTGATCACTTACATCGACCGCTTTGGTCAAGAGAGTTTGCCGAGCGCACAGTCCACCGTCATCGTTGCGGCGGGCAAGTCGATTTTGCTGAACAATCTGCCTACCGCAACCTTGGACTATGTCGCTAGAAAAATTTGGAGACAGGAGAACAACACGGGTGCATTCAAATTGGCAGGCGTTGTTAACCGGGACGATACATCCTTTGTGGACAATGGATTGACGCTGAACGGTGCGATGCAAACGTTTGGGCTCGGCCAAATTCATCGAGCTCGACGGGATGCGAGTCTTGTGATCGATCAAGGATCAGTCATCAAGAGCCTTGGTGGTCGAATCGAAATCGAACATAGCGCTACGATGCTGGCCGAAGGGTCTGCGGCCAATCCAATCGTCTTTACGTCGCGATTGGATGATCGCTACGGTGCTGCCGGCAACTTCGATACCAACAACGATGGCCGCGCTGCTTCGCCATCGGCGGGCAATTGGGCAGGTATCGTGTCTCGCCAACTCGGTGAATTGAGCATCGACAATGCCTTGATCACTTTCGGTGGCGGTAACTCGCGTGTGCGAGGTGGTTTCGCATCTTTCAATGCAATCGAAGTGCATCAATCGACGGCTCGCATTGCAAACACGGTCATCGAAAACAACGCGTCTGGCGTTGCCACCCCTGGTACGACGAATCGCGACGCGCGCGGAGTCAATGACGACGCCGCGATCTTCGTACTCGGAAGTCAGCCGGTTATCCTCAACAACATTATTCGAAACAATGCGATTCCAGATACGGCGGCCATCAGTATCGACGCCAACGCCCTCAATACGGATCGGGTCAGAGACTACGGTCGATCGACTGGCCTCAACCAACGCGAGAATGTTGGACTAGGAAACTTTGGACCGCTGATCAGCAACAATCAGCTCGGATTCAACTCGATCAACGGGATGAATGTTCGCGGTGCTACGCTGACCACGGAGAGTGTCTGGGATGATACCGATATGGTGCACGTGCTGCAGAGCGAAATCGTGATCCCGGATTTCCATACTTATGGTGGATTACGTCTTGCTAGTCGCGCGGACGAGAGTTTGGTGGTAAAGTTGCGAGGGGCTACGGCAGGGTTTACTGCGACCGGTCGCCCATCGGATATCAAGGACCGAATCGGTGGATCGCTACAATTGCTTGGCTCCCCTGGATTTCCGGTCGTGTTGACGAGTTTGTCCGACGACACTATCGGAGCTGGCTTTGATTTTGCTGGTGGTTCGCTGGTGGATACCAACAACGATGGAACTTCAGCGGGGGCACCCGGAGCTTGGAGATCGGTTCGGATTGAGCCATTTGCCAACGACCGCAACGTGGACCAAACCTACGAACGCGAATCCGATCAGATTGCGGACACCGGCGTCAATGATTTCCCATCCGATGCCGAAGATCTGGGTTCCATCTCTCCGACGCTAACAGGTGGCGACGAGAACTTGCGATTGGGTGTAACCGTCACCGGGGCTATCGCTTCGCCAAGCGACATTGATGTGTACCGCTTTGTGGGCAGAGCCGGAACCATGGTTTGGTTCGATATCGATCAAACAGCCGGATCGTTGGACTCCGTGGTGGAGTTGATCGATGCCAATGGCCAGATCATTGGCATGAGCAATAACTCGATCGACGAGTCGACATTGGGCAGTACTTATTCGGACCTTGCGTTGATCCCACCTGGACGCGTGTTGCCAATGGATCAACAAGCCTATGCGAAACGGAATACTCTCAACGGTACACCGGTTGATTTCTTGGGGGTCAATCCGCTCGATGCAGGCTTGAGAGTTTCGCTTCCAGGTTCGTTGGGTAGCCTCAATAACTACTTCGTTCGAGTTCGGAGCAGCAATGTTTCACCAGTGCCAGGCCTCAACGGTCCACGCAACAACGCTGCTCGACTGCGAGATCCAGGGCTCGTGCGAGAAGGGATTACGGTTGGCCAGTACAAATTGCAAATGCGTTTGCAGGAGACACAGGAAGTTCCTGGTACCACCGTGCGATTTGCCGACATTCGTTATGCCGCGACCGCATTGGATATTCTAGGCCAGCCTCTCCATTCAGCGCTTGTTGGCGAAATGGGCGAAACGGACCAGACGGAAACCAGCCCAGCCTTAGGAACACCTCAAAACATTGGCAACGTCGCCAATAGCGACCGCGGTGCTATTTCCGTAGCGGGACGCTTGGCAGCCGTAGGTGATATCGACTATTTCACTTTCTCGGTTTCGCGAGATTCGATTCAACAAGTCAGCACGACGGCCTCGAGTCACATTTCGGTCATTATCGATCTAGACTATGCCGACGGCCAAGGGCGAGCCAACACTCAGATTTCAGTTTTCGATTCGACTGGACGATTGGTCCTCATCGCGGATGATTCCAACATTCACGATGACCAACCTGCTGCGACGCGAGGCAGCGATGTTACGGACCTAACACGCGGTTCTCAAGGGACTCGCGACGCCTACTTGGGGCCGATTGAGTTGCCGGCCGGCCAGTACGTTTTGGCCATCAGTAACAAGGCCTTTACTCCGACTGCGATGCGTCAGTTTACGGACGTTGCGGGAACGGCCGCTGTACGAGTGGAGCCCATCGACTCGATTCGTCGAATTGTGGACGAGCGTTTCGACCCGCAGAACGCGCAGTTGTTCGAACCGCTCCGACCATCGACAGCAGAGCCACCCGAGCAACCACTCTTGTTCGATGACTTTGCAACTCCATTGGCTTTGGAATCGGCGGTACCATTCAACTTATCCGATGTCAGCTTGTTCACGGCCATTGGTCGAAACATTAATATTACTAACCCATTGACCGGAGCTTTGGAGGCCACATGGAG
>JBEBHM010000537.1:0-6088 GCA_040080875.1 Pirellula sp. | reverse complement strand
CTGGTCCTCATGAGCCATTTGGGACGCCCCAAAGGCAAGGGACCTGAGCCCGAGTTCACCCTCAAACCGGCAGCGGAACGGTTATCCGAATTGCTTGGCAGACCAGTTGCGTTCGCGATCGACACGGTTGGCCCAGATGCTGAATCCAAAATCAAGATGCTCCGTGACGGCGATATCCTGGTGCTTGAAAACGTGCGTTTCAATCCGGGCGAAAAGGAAGGAGAGGCGAGCTACTCGAACAAGCTTGCGAGTTGGGGCGATATCTATTGCAACGATGCGTTTGGGACTTGTCATCGAAGCGAAGCGTCCATGGTGGCGGTCCCGTTGGCTATGGGGAACAAGCCCAAAGTCGTCGGCTTCCTGGTTGCAAAAGAGATCCAATACCTCAGCGACACGATCTCGAATCCGAAGCGACCCTTTGTGGCCATCTTGGGCGGTGCCAAGGTAAGTGACAAGATCAACGTCATCAGCAACTTGCTCGGGATCTGTGATCACGTCCTCATCGGAGGAGCGATGGCATATACATTTTCGTTGGCGCAAGGCGGATCGACGGGCAAGAGCCTTGTCGAGGCCGACAAAGTCGATCTTGCCAAGACGCTCATTGCCAAGGGTGGCGCCAAGTTAGTTTTGCCTGTCGATACTCATTGTGGTGATGCTTTTAGCGCAAACTGCAACAAACGCATCGTGCCGGCCGGAGCAATTCCCGACGGTTGGGAGGGGCTCGACATTGGCCCTGAAACGGCCAAGCAATTTTCGGCAATCGTCGAGAAAGCCATGACGATCGTTTGGAACGGACCGATGGGAGTTTTTGAAATGCCTCCCTTTGATCAAGGGACCATTGCGGTGGCCAAAGCGGTTGCCAAGAGCGATGGCGTGAGCATCATCGGTGGCGGCGACAGCGCGGCAGCGATCGAGCTACTTGGGTTTGCAGATTCGGTAACACACGTGAGCACTGGTGGCGGAGCAAGCCTATCGATGCTCGAGGGCGAAAAGTTCCAAGCCGTCGAAATCCTCGACAACGCCTAATCTCACCTCAATCCACCTAATCGCCCTCGGCTGTTCATGTGTTGAACGATTGTCCCAATCGTTTCGATCCATCTAATCTCACTTCGATCCATCTAATCGCCCTCGGCTGTTCAAGTGTTGAACGATTGTCCCAATCGTTCCGATCCATCCATCTAATCACACCTCGATCAAATCTTTGTCGATCCATCTAATCCTCAGCAATCACTCAAACATTCTCACCCATTTCAGAAGCATCAACTCTCGCCGAGTCGTCGTCCACTCGCACTCGAATGAATCCTGAGCTGCTTTGGGTTTCGCCGCTTTAGTATCCCTATTCGTTGGCGCGAATGATGTTGCCAGATCTCGGATGTCCAAGTTGCGGTACCGGACTGGCCTTCACAGAAAAGGGCACGCTATCACATTTTTGGAAAGAACCGCCCCGTCTTGTCCATGTAGTCACGGTACTGTTGACCGAATCGCTCGATCAGCATTTGTTCCTCCTTGGGCGTTCGAACCGCAAGCATTGCCAGCACAACAAGACTGCTAGCGCCGATCAATGCATTGGCTGAAAGTAGTGTCGCGGAAGCCATTAGCAATGCGGCGGTCACATAGAAAGGGTGCCGGACCCAGCGATATGGACCGTTGGTAACCAATGTGGCGTTGGCTCGTGTAACCACGGTGTCGGTCAAGTTCATGCCGAGACTACTCAGAGTCCAATACATCAGAACGGAACAACCCACACCACAGGCAGCCCCAGCCCATCGCAAACCGGAGTACATTGCAATCGAAGCCCATTCAACGGAGGATGGGAATATCAGATAGGCAAACGTGGCAAGCCACAGGCAAGCTCCAGCCAAGCGCAGCATTGTTGCAAACAAGTAACCTTCGTCTTTTCTCGAGATTGTCTCGCCCGAGGATGCTGCGCGCAGTCGGTAGTACAGCGTAACCGTCACGGTTAGAGCCATCACGATCAGCAATGCGATTCGAAACGGAGTCTCAGATGCCATTCTTATGTGGATTCTTTATTCGTGCGAGCTTGTGATGGATTTGGCATCGTTCGGATTCGAGCAGTGTAGTGAAAAGCTCGCCATGCCGTACAGGAATAGCAGCCGAACCGGAGGTTTTCGTCTCTAACGCTTGGTCGCGTCCTGTTTTTTCTTGACACCCCTCGTCCCGGCGGCGGGAACATCGTAGTCGCTATCGTTGGGCAACCATTTCGCAATCGCAGATTTTGAATCGGCATGCTCTGGATTCGATGCCAGATTCGTCCATTCATGCGGATCGGTCTTGCGATCGTAGAGTTCTTCGCTTCCGTCGGCATACCGAATATAGTGCGATCTCTCGCTCGTCAAACTATAGTTGCCTTTGTCGAAAGTTGTGACGACGACTCGGCCAGTCGGCTTGCTTGGGTCTTGCAGCAATGGGACCAGCGATTGTCCTGCGAGCTTGTCCAAAGACGGCAATGCGCACAATTCGATGAGCGTCGGATACAGGTCTAGCAAGCTGACCGGCTGATCGCACCGCGTGCCGGTTGGAAATTTGCCGGCCGGGGGAGCGACAACAAGCGGGACATGCGTCGAGCGCTGCCAACCGGTCCATTTGCCCCAATGCTGCTTCTCACCGAGATGCCAGCCATGGTCGCTCCAGAGCATGACAAGTGTGTTGTCCGCGTTAGGACTCGCATCGAGCGCATCGAGCATCTTGCCCACTTGGGCATCAATCAATGAGATGCACGCGAGATACGACTTGACGGCAGCCTGCCACTGAGCATGCTTCACCACGGTTGCGTGCGAGCCAGCGGTATCTGCGGCAAGCGCTCGTTCGCGCGCTGTTGGGCTCAAGTCATCCAAATCATCGGCTCTGACTTCGGGAATCGAAATGTCGATTCCATCGTAAAGCTCGAAATATTTTTTTGGCGCGAACAACGGAATGTGCGGCCGATAAAATCCGACTGCGATAAAAAACGGCTGTTCGTGTCGCAAGCGAAGTCGTTGAACGGACCACTCAGCGATCTGACCATCCCCCATGTCGAGGTCATCGACATCCAGAGCCCCCCAGTCGAATGAATCGCCATCGTTTGTGTCTGCAGCTCGATCACTCGGCATTCGGTTGAGCGGCAGAACAATCGACTTGCCCTTGAGTTCCGTTACATGTCGTGGATTAGCTGTCCCCTTGCTCGGCAATTCTGCATTCGAATACTTGACTTGCTCCGGCAGAAACGGACTCCAACGAAGGTCGGGAAAGAAATCCTCATCGAACAGCTTTGTCGAAGTCTTGTGGAGCAATTTTCCTGAACCAAACGTTCGATAACCTGCAGCCTTGAAGTGTTGTGGGATCAGCACGAGATCCGGCCTCATCAACCGAATATTCGCTTCGTCGTTGGCGAATACGCCTGTTTCAAAGGGTTGCCGTCCACTGAAAACGGCTGCCCGCGATGGATTGCAAAGCGGTGCTGCGCAGTGAGCATTCGTAAAGAGTATTCCTCGCTTGGCCAGCCTATCGATGTTCGGCGTCTTTGCTTGAGGATGCCCGCCGAGGCATCCAATCCAGTCGTTCAGATCATCGATTGAAATGAACAGAACGTTCGGTTTCGATGCCGTCTCCGCCTGAACAACCGAAGCAGTCCAGGTCACCATGGAATTCCAAAAACAAATGAACAGCCACGCAAAAACCCGATACGGACGATGGTCGCACCGCATGATTAATCCCGTTCATCCTTTTTTGGTCGCGCTCGACGTAATCTACGAAGTACCATCGAGGAGATCATCCTCGGTGATCATCCGAAACCCCTTGCGGGCAAGAGTCTCCAAAGCGGCCTCGGTGTTATCCACCATAATAGCAACTGCTGGTTCACCGTGCGGGCGAAAAATGAGCGGGTACGCTTGGATGATGTTGATCTCGGCTTGCAGCAAGGCGGTACAGATCTGCAAGAGAGGTTGGCCTCCTTCGGGCAACTCGACTCCGATGAGGTCGCTCTCGATAATCGCAAGACCCGCACGTTCCAGAATTTCTCGGCCTCGTTCCGCATGGCTTACCAGGAATCGCACAAACGCACATTCGGCCGAATCGTTGATCGATAAAGCGACAATGCGAATTCCCGTACCTTCGAATCGTCGAACTACTTCCAGAAGTTGACCGACGCGATTCTCAAGGAATACGGTGAACTGACGAATAGTGGGGTAATTTCGACCTCGCATTGTCTCGAACGAGATCGAGGATCCTTCTCCCGTGCTCATGATGGAACTTTCAGAAATCGATTCGCTATCAAAAAACCAGCAGTCTACCAGAAAGATCCCATTGTGCAAAACTTATACAATTTGGACCTCTATCGGAACTTCTTGTTGAACAGGTCAGGATCGAAGGGATCCTTCTTTGTTCTCGAGGAACTTTCATCGCTTGTAGTGTATTTTTTATCCAATTGATCAATCATGGACTCCAGGTCGGATATTTCCGAACCGGTCAAGAACAATTGAGGGGCAGACTTGGCTGGCTTGGAAAGTTTCGCGTCTCGATCCGGGTTTTCCTCGGGCCTGCGCAGGTCACTAAGGGATAACCGTCCTGACCGTGGAAGCGGCATATTCGCGGTGGCAGGCGTCACGCTGTTTTTGGATTGCAACGAATCGGTTTCCTTATTCACTGGATAGACAGCTGGCATGACTGAGTCTGGCCTTTGCGAGAGGGCAAGTGATTTGGCCCATGCATTGATGCGTTCGATATGTGTGCGTTCGTCTTCCCGGGCCGGGTTCAAACTTGGGTGGCGTTGGATACCATGGGCTCTCGTAGCATAAGCCATCAGTTGACTGTCCTGGACTCGGTCTCGATTGATGTAACGAAGAACCGCCTCGAGATCGTCGGCGAGAATTGTCGCGGATTGATCGCCCACAGGCTGATATATATGAAAATCCGTTTTGCCAAGCAGCCCATGGCAACCCGACTGACCGCATCGCGTGACGAGTACCGGCAAGACCGTCAACTGAAATGACTTCCTGATGTAGCCAGGGATATCATGTGTCGACCAATGGATTCGTCCCGATGCGCGTTGCACCGACGCAGAATTTTCCGCAAGCTCGGGCTCTTGCTTGGGACTGCTCGTTTCATTCGTTTCCGATGCGACCGTCTTGGCTGGTTGCTTAACCTGATGGTGTTTGATAAGAGCCTCTCGCAGCTGATGCTCAAGCGTCTTGAATTGGGTCGAATCTGGCGCCTGGGCTTCGAGTACCTTGTAGTGCTCGATGGCACGCTCGAGTAGGCCTTGCTGAATGCACCAATTCGCGAGATGCCAATGCTCACCAATTCCCCACACGCGAATTCCCGCCCGCTGGTGCTGATAAAGTGACTCCAGCGTGTCGGCAACACAAGCAACTTGCTTTCGGTCGAGTGCTATGCGGCTATTACCGTCGATAACGACCGTAACTCGGTCTTTGCTTTCTTGGACCTGGCCCCGAAATACGTTGCCGTTTTGCAACAAGACGCAACCGGTTTGGAATCCGTCCGGGGCAACCGCCCACGTTGCGTGCGTGAAGACAAGTCCACTAACAATCAAGTACGCGCGCAACCACATCATGCTCTGTCCAATGTGCTAACGAAATACGACACTAGCATCCCTGCTAATAGGCACGGTCCAGAGAATAGCAGAATGGGTACGCCAAAATCAAGACAGTCGCACTAGGTCCAACTTAGTTTGTTGGGTTGAGGATCTTGCAAAAGATCCTGAAGCCCAACGAGGAATTCCCATTTTCCAACATCACAGATCATTCGATTAATTGAGACTAAGGCGCTAGCCTCATCATTACCCACAATTCCAGTTGCCGTTTGGAAAAATCGCAGGCTTTCGTACTCGTACTCAGCCAGTAGGGCGGTACTCGTACTCGTACTCGTACTCGTACTCGAAGTGTGCTTGTCGATTCGAGTACGAGTACGAGTACCATTTCATTGAGTACGAGTACGATAAAATCCCAAAACTTGTGGGTAAAGATGGGGGCGCTAGTCGATCGATCATGAAGCTCGGCTAGCGCCTTAGGCTAAACACAAACCCATCGAAATACTGCGACGAAAGTGGGAAGATCTCCAAGGATCTTCTGCA